>NZ_JBHWUR010000015.1:36393-114193 GCF_042737755.1 Streptomyces sp. NPDC059994 | reverse complement strand
GGCTTCGCCCCAGACTCCATTGAGGGGCTTCGCCCCGGGCCCCGTGTGTGTCTGCGGGTCCGGTGGGGGCTGGTCGCGCAGTTCCCCGCGCCCCTTTTCGGCCCGGTGTTCGTCTGCGGGTTGTGTGTGGTTGCTCGCGCAGTTCCCCGCGCCCCTAAAGGCAGAACGGGGCCGGGCCGCACTTCAGCCTCTCCGGCGCCTGAGGAGCCCGGGGGCAGGGGGCAGGGAGCGAAGCTCCCGCCCTTCAGGGGCGCGGGGAACTGCGCGACCAGCCCCCACCGGACCCGCAGACACACACGGGGCCCGGGGCGAAGCCCCTCAATGGAGTCTGGGGCGAAGCCCCGCAATGGGGGCTGGGGGCGCAGGTCCCGGCAAGCACGCCTCAACCCCCACCCGGCCGCCCGCCGGAGGGCTTCAGGTGACGGGCGGGGTGGGGGACAGAACCTCCGCTGCCGCCCGGCCGCACACCCTCGCCGCCCCACGCGTAGCAACATGCACCGCACCCCGCGCCACAGCCTGCGGCACCCCCATCTCGATCACCGCCGTGTCGGGGCGCGCCGCCAGCAGCGCGTCCAGGGCCGAGGACATCCACGGGTGGCGGTGCTCGTCGCGGATCACCGCCACGATCCGGCGCCCCCCGGCCGCGGCCAGCACCGAAGCAGGGTCCGCGGACGGCCCGTACGTTCCCGTCGTCGTCCCGGGCAGCCGCGCCGCCAGTTCCGCCGCCACCCCCCACGGCGTCTCGTCCCCGACCGCGATGTTCGCGACGGGGGTGAACGCCGCCACGTAGGGGGGTGCGGACAAGGGGACCACGGTCCCCGTCACCCGCAGGGCGCGTCGCGCCGCCACCAGGCCGATGTCGGTGCCGGGCGCGGTCCCCTCCTGCTCCACGCCCGGCACCGCCACGTTCCCCCTGGCCTGCCGCGTCCAGGACGCGAGGGCGCGTACCCGGGCCGCCGCGTCGGCGAGCCGCGACTCGGGCAGTTCGCCCGCCCGTACCGCCGCGACCAGCGCGTCCCGCAGCCGCAGCACGGTGTCCTCGTCCGCCAGGCCGCCGCCGACGCACAGCGCGTCGGCCCCGGCCGCGATCGCGAGGACCGAGCCGCGCTCGATCCCGTACGTCGAGGCGATGGCCTGCATCTCCACGGCGTCGGTGACGATCAGCCCGTCGTAGCCGAGTTCCTCGCGGAGCAGTCCGGTCAGGACACGCGGGCTCAGCGTCGCCGGGCGGACCGGGTCGAGCGCGGGGAGAAGGATGTGCGCGCTCATGACCGACTTGGAGCCCGCGGCGATCGCGGCGCGGAACGGCACCAGTTCACGGGCGTGGAGCGTGCCGAGGTCCACGTCGATGCGCGGGAGCGCGTGGTGCGAGTCGACCGCCGTGTCGCCGTGGCCCGGGAAGTGCTTGGTGCAGGCGGCGACTCCGGCGGACTGCAGCCCCTCGATGTACGCGGCGGTGTGCCGCGCCACGAGGTACGGGTCGGCGCCGAAGGACCGTACTCCGATGACCGGGTTGTCCGGGTTCGAGTTCACGTCTGCGGACGGGGCCCAGTTCAGGTCCACCCCGCAGGCCGCCAGTCTGCGGCCCAGCTCGTGGGCCACCGCGCGGGTCAGGTCCGTGTCGTCCACCGAACCCAGCGCCAGGTTGCCGGGGAACGACGAGCCCGTACGGACCTCCAGGCGGGTGACGTCCCCGCCCTCCTCGTCGATGGCCACCAGGACGTCGTCCCGCTCGGACCGCAACTGGGCTGTCAGGGCCGCAAGTTGGGCGGCCGTGGCGATGTTGCGGCCGAACAGGCCCACCGAGGTGAGGCCTTCGCCGATCCGGCGCAGCAGCCAGTCGGGGGCGGTGGTGCCGACGAAACCGGGCTGCAGAACGGTCAGGGCGTCGCGCGTGAGTGTGTCTGTGCTGCGTGCGATCGTCGTCATGGGCGGCGTTATCCCTTCACTGCGCCGGCCGTCAGACCCGCGGCCATCTTGCGCTGGACGAGGAGGAACAGAGCCACGATGGGGACGGCCATCATGGTGGAGCCGGCCATCATGGGGGCGAACTCGGTGCCGTGCTGGGTGGTGAAGTTGGACAGCCAGACGGTGGCGGTCTGGTGGTTCTGGCTCATCAGCATGAGGGCGTAGAGGTATTCGTTCCACGCCTGGATGAAGCCGTAAACCGAGGTGGCCACCATGCCCGGGGCCAGCAGCGGGAAGACCACGCGGATGAACGCGCCGGTGCGGCTGCACCCGTCGACCATCGCCGCCTCCTCCAGCTCCTTGGGGACGTTGACGATGAAGCCGCGCAGCGTCCAGACCGTGAAGGGGAGGATGAAGGTGAGGTAGGTGAGGACCAGGCCGGACAGCTTGTCGTACTGGCCGAGGTCGTTGAGGAGCAGGAAGACCGGGATGATCATCGCGACCAGCGGGACCATCTGGACCGCCAGGATGCCGACGATCACGATCTTGCGGCCGCGGAAGGCGAACCGCGAGATGGCGAGCGCCGCGAGCAGGCCGACCGCGATACCGATCACCACGACGACGACGGAGACGATCAGCGAGCGGCCGATCGCTCCCCAGAAGTCACCGATGTCCAGCGCCCGGCGGAAGTTCTCCAGGGTGAGGGACCGGGGGAAGAAGTGCGGGCTCGGGTCGATCGCGTCCTTGGCGGGCTTGAGCGCCGTGTTGAGCATCCAGTAGACCGGGAAGCCCGCGGTGGCGAAGACCAGCAGGCCGAGGAGGTTCCAGCCGAGCTTGGACTTCTTGCGGCGGGGGCGCGCGAGCACCGGGTTCGAGGCAGCCATGTCCACGCCCTCTTTTCCGTTCGCCACGCTCACTCGACGTCCCCGATCTTCAGCATCTGGCGCATGTACACGGCGATCACACCGAGCAGCAGGAGCACGGTGAGCAGCGCGATCGCGGAGCCCTGCGAGTAGTCGTTGACCACGAACGCCTTGTCGTACGAGTACGTGGTGAGGAGCTGGAACTCGGGCTCGGGGTGGTTGCCGCGCATCACGAAGACCTGCGGGAAGACGCCCATGTCCCAGATGACCGAGAGGGTCGCCAGCATCACGACGATGGGCTTGAGGATCGGCATGGTGACGTGGCGGAAGACGCCCCAGGAGCCGGCGCCGTCGAGCCGGGCGGCCTCTTCGAGCTCCTTGGGGACCTGGGTGAGGCCCGCGCTCAACGTGATGACGACGAACGGCACCGCGCCCCAGACCACGAGCAGCATGATGACGGCGAGGCCCTGGGTGCCGCTGGCGAACCAGTTGTGGCCGATCATGTCGACCCCCGGCAACTGGCTGAGCAGCCAGTTCAGTACGCCGAAGTCACTGTCGAACATCCACTTGAAGATGGTGATGGCGACGACGATCGGCATGCCCCAGCTCGCCACCAGCGCGATGTTGACCAGGGTCTTCACCCAGCCGGAGACCCGCTGGAGCAGCAGGGCGATCAGCATGCCGAGCACCATGGTCAGCACGACCGCGGTGAAGGCGAACAGGACCGTACGGACGACGACGGCCCAGAACTCGCTGTCGCTCAGGACGTTGGTGAAGTTGTCGAAGCCGACCGACTCGGGGTCCTTGAAACCCCACAGCTCCGGCTGGCCGAACTTCTGGAAGGACAGGGTGACCAGGCGTACCAGCGGATAGCCCAGTACGAAGGCGAGCGCCAGCAGGCAGGGGGCGAGCAGCGCCCAGGGCACCGCCGCCTGTCCCGCACTGCGCTTTCTGCCCGGCCCCTTCGGGGGCTTCCCGGATCCCCCACCCGGTAGTGGGTCGCGCCGCGCCGGCGGCACCTTGGCGGTGGTTGTCTCTGCGGCACTCATCGCGCGCTCCTAGCGGTCCCTCTCCGGTACTGGCCGGGCGAGGGCCCCGTCGCTGTCCGACGGGACCCTCGCCCACAGGTCACTTGGTGTTGATGACCTTGTCGATCGCGGCGTCCGCGTCCTTCGCGGCCTGCTCGACCGACTTCTTGCCGGTGCCGATGGCCTGCAGCATGTCCTGGAGGACCTTGGCCTTCTCGACCTGGCCCCAGCCCGGGGCCATGGGCACGAACCAGCTGGACTCGGCCGCGGTGGCCGGGACGGCCGTCTTCGGGTCCGACTTCAGCGGAGCGAGGTCCGTCTTGTTGTTGGGCAGGTTCTGCTTGGCGATCAGGCCCTTCTGGCCCTGGGTGCCGGTGAACACGTTGATCCACTCGGCGGCGAGCGCCTGCGCCTTGGACTTGACCGGGACGGCCAGGTCGGAGCCGCCGAGGAAGACCGGCATGGCCTTGCCGGACGGGCCGGGCATCACGAAGTTCTCGATCTTGTCGGCGAGCTTGCCGACCTTGTCGTTCTCCGGGGTGGCGGCGGTGCCGCCCTCCCAGCCCGCACCGAAGATCAGCGCGGACTTGCCCTGGCCGTAGACGATCGGACGGTCGGACTCGTCCTTGGTCTTGTCGCCGTGCATGTACTTGCCGAGGATGTTCTTGTACTCGTTGAGGCCCTTGAGGGACTCCGGCGAGGACAGGTTCGCCGTGAACTTGCCGCCGTCCTCCTTGGCGATGGAGCCGCCGGCGTCGTACACGTACGACATGGCCGCGTACCAGTCACGGGACGGCTGGTACCAGGCGCTGAACTTGTCGCCCTTCTTCTCCTGGATCCTGTCCAGGCCGGCGGTCAGCTCGGTGTACGTCTTCGGCGCGGCGCTCACGCCCGCGTCGGCGGCGATGTCCTTGCGCCAGGTCGCCACGCGGCCACCGGCGTAGTAGGGGACGCCGTAGGTCTTGCCGCCGTACGAGACCGAGGCCTTGAGGCCGTCGAGCCAGGCGGAGGAGTTGTCGAACTTCGACGGGTCGATCTCGGCGAAGGCGCCCTTGACCGAGTAGGCGAGCATCTCGGTGTTGCCCATCTCGACCACGTCGGGCGCCTTGTCGGTGGCGAGCACGGCGTCGAGCTTGGCGTTCTTGTCGGGCCAGCCGTAGTACTCGTGGCTGATCTTCAGGCCCGGGTGCTTGGCGACGATCGCGTCGTCCGCGGCCTTGACCAGGTCCGGCCAGTTCTTCTGGGCGTCGACCGTCAGCCAGACCGTCAGCTGCTTGGCGTCGCCGCCCTTCGCCCCGTCGTCCTTCTTGTCGTCGGAGCCACACGCCGCGATGCTGACCAACATGCCCGCGACGCCGATCGCCGCGATGAGCTTGAGCTTCACGCCACCCTCCTCAGGGATGCTGCAACCCCCCGCCCACCGCGAAGACATACGACGTGTACTGCCTGTGGGGCTGGGACCTGGTCTTTAATGGTTTAGACCAGTACCGGGAGCTTGGCCTAGACCTTTAGGGGTGTCAAGGGTGTATAAGAAGGGCTGTCGCGTCCGTTATCGGACCGACACCTGAGGGAGGGCGACGACCCGTGACCGGTCCGTGCCACCATGTGAGCCGCGACAGACGGAGGAGCCGGTGACGGCAGCAGCACAGCACTCGGGAAGGCGGGCCATGGCCACCGACGGGAGCGGCACGGAGACAGAGGCGGGCGCCGGCGCCCGTACCGCTCGCGTGCCCAAGTACTACCGCCTCAAGAAGCATCTCCTCGACATGACGGAGACCCTTCCGCCGGGCACCCCGGTGCCGCCCGAGCGCACCCTGGCCGCCGAGTTCGACACCTCCCGCACCACCGTGCGCCAGGCCCTCCAGGAACTGGTGGTCGAGGGGCGTCTGGAGCGCATCCAGGGCAAGGGCACGTTCGTCGCCAAGCCCAAGGTCTCCCAGGCGCTGCAACTCACCTCGTACACCGAGGACATGCGCGCCCAGGGTCTGGAGCCGACCTCTCAGCTCCTGGACATCGGCTATGTCACCGCCGACGACACGCTGGCGGGACTGCTCGACATCACGGCGGGCGGCAGGGTGCTGCGCATCGAGCGGCTGCGGCTGGCCAGTGGCGAGCCGATGGCGATCGAGACGACCCACCTGTCGGCCAAGCGCTTCCCCGCGCTGCGCCGCTCGCTCGTCAAGTACACCTCTCTCTACACCGCCCTCGCGGAGGTGTACGGGGTGCGGCTCGCCGAGGCCGAGGAGACGATCGAGACGTCCCTGGCCACCCCGCGCGAGGCCGGACTGCTCGGCACGGACGTGGGCCTGCCGATGCTGATGCTCTCCCGCCACTCCCTGGACGGCGACGGCGAACCGGTGGAGTGGGTGCGCTCGGTGTACCGGGGCGACCGGTACAAGTTCGTGGCGAGGCTGAAGCGGCCGACGGACTGACACGGCCCGAACCCGCGACGGCTGGGGGTCCGGGGGTCATCCCCCGGGACAGCACAGCGTGGCAAGGCTGAAGCGGCCGACCGACCGACACGGCCCGAACCCGCGACGGCTGGGGGCCCGGGGGTCATCCCCCGGGACAGCACAGCGTGGCAAGGCTGAAGCGGCCGACCGACTGACACGGCCCGAACCCGCGACGGCTGGGGGCCCGGGGGTCATCCCCCGGGACACCACAGCGTGGCGAGGCTGAAGCGGCCGACGGACTGACACGGCCCGAACCCGCGACGGCTGGGGGTCCGGGGGTCATCCCCCGGGACAGCACAGCGTGGCGAGGCTGAAGCGGCCGACCGACTGAAAGAGGCCGCTTACTCAACCCTCACGTCCGGTATCCGGTACGGGGGTTCCGTGGCGGGATTCCGTCCCCTAGATTTCGTGCGCATTACAACAGGTGAGCACAGCGAGGGGACGGAGCCACCATGCCGGAATCAACACAAGTGCGGAGACCGGTGATCACGCCTGTGCGCGTGGTCATCGCCCTCTGCCTGATCGCGCCCTTCGTGGCGATGCTCTGGGTCGGCTCGTACGCGAAGGCCGATCCGGCACTCGCCGGGATCCCGTTCTTCTACTGGTACCAGATGCTGTGGGTGGTCATATCGACCGCGCTCACGATGCTCGCGTACAAGCTGTGGCAGCACGACCAGCAGGGCCGCAAGGCGGGTGAGGGCAAGTGACTCTCGCAGCCAACGACGGTGTGAACGGCGTCGCGCTCGGCGTCTTCATCTTCTTCTTCCTGGCCGTCACGGTCATCGGCTTCATGGCCGCCCGCTGGCGCCGCGCCGAGAACGAGCAGAGCCTCGACGAATGGGGGCTCGGCGGCCGCTCGTTCGGCACCTGGGTCACCTGGTTCCTGCTCGGCGGCGACCTCTACACGGCGTACACGTTCGTCGCGGTTCCGGCGGCGGTGTACGCGGCGGGCGCGGCCGGGTTCTTCGCGGTGCCGTACACGATCCTCGTCTATCCGCTGATCTTCACGTTCCTGCCCCGGCTCTGGTCGGTCTCGCACAAGCACGGCTATGTGACGACATCGGACTTCGTACGCGGCCGGTTCGGCTCCAAGGGCCTCTCGCTCGCGGTCGCGGTCACCGGCATCCTCGCCACGATGCCCTACATCGCGCTCCAGCTGGTCGGCATCCAGGCGGTGCTCGACGTGATGGGCATCGGCGGGTCCGGCAACTGGTTCCTGAAGGACCTGCCGCTGCTGATCGCGTTCGCGGTGCTCGCCGCGTACACCTACTCCTCGGGCCTGCGCGCGCCCGCGCTGATCGCGTTCGTGAAGGACGGCCTGATCTACCTCGTCATCCTGGTGGCGATCATCTACATCCCGATCAAGCTCGGCGGCTTCGACGACATCTTCGCGGCGGCCCGGCACAAGTTCGAGACGCCCAACGCGGCCGGGAAGCCCACGGGTGCGCTGGTGCCCCCCGAGGCCGGGCAGTGGACGTACGCCACACTCGCCCTCGGCTCGGCGCTGGCGCTCTTCATGTACCCGCACTCGATCACGGCGACCCTCTCCTCCCGCAGCCGCAACGTCATCCGCCGCAACACCACCATCCTGCCGCTGTACTCGCTGATGCTGGGCCTGCTCGCGCTGCTCGGCTTCATGGCGATCGCGGCCGGGGTCAAGGTCAAGAACGGCCAGCTGGCGATCCCGCAGCTCTTCGAGGACATGTTCCCGGACTGGTTCGCGGGCGTGGCGTTCGCCGCCATCGGCATCGGCGCGCTCGTCCCGGCGGCGATCATGTCGATCGCGGCCGCGAACCTCTTCACCCGCAACATCTACAAGGACTTCCTCAAGCCGGACGCCACGCCGGAGCAGGAGACCAAGGTCTCCAAGCTGGTCTCGCTCCTGGTGAAGGTGGGCGCGCTGGTCTTCGTCCTGACCATGGACAAGACGGTCGCGATCAACTTCCAGCTGCTCGGCGGCATCTGGATCCTGCAGACCTTCCCGGCCCTGGTGGGCGGTCTGTTCACCCGCTGGTTCCACCGCTGGGCGCTGCTGGCGGGCTGGGCGGTGGGCATGGCGTACGGCACGCTCGCCGCGTACGGGGTCGCCTCGCCCACCCAGAAGCACTTCGGCGGCAGCTCCAAGAACATCCCCGGCATCGGTGAGATCGGCTACATCGGCCTCACCGCGTTCCTCCTGAACGTCGCCGTCACCGTCGTCCTCACGGTGGCCCTGCGGGCCCTGAAGGCCCCCGACGGCGTCGACGAGACCTCCCCGGAGGACTACACGGCGGACGCGGGCGACCCGGGCGTACAGACGGAACTCCCGGCCGCGACACACTGACACGAGCCGCAGGAAAACGGGCCGCCGGTGAAACCCGGCGGCCCGTTTCTGCTTCCTGGGGAATGCCCACGGCTGCCTGGGGGTTGGGCTTGCGGCGCCTCCAACCCCCTGAGGGGCGCGGGGAACTGCGCGAGCGGCCACCCACAACCCGCAGACAAAGACCGGGCCCCACCAACACGCTCCGGTACGGATGCGACACAACATGTGGGGGCGCCAACAACTCCCGGCACAAGATGTATGCTCGTGCTCGCTGTCGCCGCAGGGGAATCCGGTGCAAATCCGGAACTGTCCCGCAACGGTGTACTCGTACGCATTTGCGTACCTGGTCAGTCCGAGGACCTGCCGACAGCGCGCCCTGGCCGTCCGGTCCGGGTGCCAGACGTCCGGGCCTCGCGGAATGGGCATGTGGACGCGGCGTACCCCCGAGGGGGTGTGTCCGTGTGCCCGCGCACTTCCCCAAGGCCCCGTGCCGAGCGAGGAGTGCCCCCACGTGACCATCGCCCCTGCGGATCCCGCCTCAGCGATCGCCGAAGAGCCGGCCGATGCCCCCGGGACCGCGCTGCTGCGGACCCTGACCGACCTCACCGCCGATCTGCCGGACACCGACCCCGGCCGTGTCGCCGCCGCCGCGCTGCGCGGCCGCAACGCGCGCTCGGACGAGGCGGAGCTGCGTGGGCTCGCCACCGAGGCCGCCGCCGGTCTGATCTCCGAGGACCCGGCGTACTCCCGCCTCGCCGCCCGGCTGCTGACGGTCACGATCGCCGACGAGGCCGCGACCCAGGGCTCGGTCTCGTTCTCCGACTCGGTCGAGGTCGGCCACCGCGAGGGCCTGATCGCGGACCGCACCGCCGACTTCGTACGGCTGCACTCGGACCGTCTGGACGCGCTGGTCGCCGCCTCCCTCGCGGAAGGCGCCGACGATCGCTTCGGCTACTTCGGCCTGCGCACGCTCTACTCCCGCTACCTGCTGCGGCACCCGATCACCCGCCAGGTCATCGAGACCCCGCAGCACTTCATGCTCCGGGTCGCGGCGGGTCTGGCCGAGGACGACTCGGTGCGCGCGCTCGACGAGGTCGCCTCGCTGTACGGCCTGATGAGCCGGCTCGACTACCTGCCGTCCTCGCCGACGCTCTTCAACTCCGGTACCCGCCACCCCCAGATGTCCAGCTGCTACCTGCTGGACTCCCCGCTGGACGAGCTGGACTCGATCTACGACCGCTACCACCAGGTGGCACGTCTGTCGAAGCACGCGGGCGGCATCGGCCTCTCGTACTCCCGCATCCGCTCGCGCGGCTCGCTCATCCGGGGCACCAACGGCCACTCCAACGGCATCGTCCCGTTCCTGAAGACGCTGGACGCCTCCGTCGCGGCCGTCAACCAGGGCGGGCGGCGCAAGGGCGCGGCCGCGGTCTACCTGGAGACCTGGCACTCCGACATCGAGGAGTTCCTGGAGCTGCGCGACAACACCGGTGAGGACGCCCGGCGCACGCACAACCTGAACCTGGCGCACTGGATCCCGGACGAGTTCATGCGCCGTGTGGACGCGGACGGCACCTGGTCGCTGTTCTCCCCCGCCGACGTGCCGGAGCTGGTCGACCTGTGGGGTGACGAGTTCGACGCCGCCTACCGCAAGGCCGAGGCGGCCGGTCTCGCCCAGAAGACGATGCCGGCCCGGGACCTGTACGGCCGGATGATGCGCACCCTGGCGCAGACCGGCAACGGCTGGATGACCTTCAAGGACGCCTCCAACCGCACCGCCAACCAGACGGCGGAGCCCGGCCACACGGTCCACTCCTCCAACCTCTGCACCGAGATCCTTGAGGTCACGGACGACGGCGAGACGGCCGTCTGCAACCTCGGCTCGGTCAACCTCGGCTCCTTCGTGCTCGCCTCCGGCGAGATCGACTGGAAGCGCCTGGACGAGACCGTCCGTACGGCCGTGACCTTCCTGGACCGGGTCGTCGACATCAACTTCTACCCGACCGAGCAGGCCGGCCGCTCCAACGCCAAGTGGCGTCCGGTGGGCCTGGGCGCGATGGGTCTCCAGGACGTCTTCTTCAAGCTGCGCCTGCCCTTCGACTCCCCCGAGGCGAAGGCGCTCTCCACCAAGCTGGCCGAGCGCATCATGCTCACGGCGTACGAGGCGTCCTGCGACCTCGCCGACCGCAACGGCCCGCTCCCGGCCTGGGACAAGACCCGCGCGGCGCGCGGCGTGCTGCACCCCGACCACTACGACGTCGAGCTGAACTGGCCGGAGCGCTGGACGGCGCTGCGCGAGCGGATCGCCTCGGTCGGCATGCGCAACTCGCTGCTGCTCGCGATCGCCCCGACCGCGACCATCGCGTCCATCGCCGGTGTCTACGAGTGCATCGAGCCGCAGGTCTCCAACCTGTTCAAGCGCGAGACGCTCTCCGGTGAGTTCCTCCAGGTCAACGGCTACCTGGTGGAGGACCTGAAGAAGCTCGGCGTGTGGGACGCGCAGTCCCGCGAGGCGCTGCGCGACGCCAGCGGCTCGGTGCAGGACTTCAGCTGGATCCCCGCCGATGTGCGCGCGCTCTACCGCACGGCGTGGGAGCTCCCGCAGCGCGGTCTGATCGACATGGCGGCGGCGCGCACGCCGTTCCTGGACCAGTCGCAGTCGCTGAACCTGTTCCTGGAGACGCCCACCATCGGCAAGCTGTCGTCGATGTACGCGTACGCCTGGAAGCAGGGTCTGAAGACCACGTACTACCTGCGCTCGCGCCCGGCGACCCGGATCGCCCGCGCCGCCCAGGCCGCCGCCCCGATCCCCGTCCAGCAGGCGGCCCCCGACGCCGACGCGATCGCCTGCTCCCTTGAGAACCCCGAGTCCTGCGAGGCCTGCCAGTAATGACCACCAACTCCGAGAAGAACCTTCTCGACCCGGGCTTCGAGCTGACCCTGCGCCCGATGCGCTACCCGGACTTCTACGAGCGCTACCGGGACGCCATCAAGAACACCTGGACGGTGGAGGAGGTCGACCTCCACTCCGACGTCGCCGACCTCGCCAAGCTCACGCCGGGCGAGCAGCACATGATCGGCCGCCTGGTCGCGTTCTTCGCGACGGGTGACTCGATCGTCTCCAACAACCTGGTGCTGACGCTCTACAAGCACATCAACTCCCCCGAGGCGCGGCTCTACCTGAGCCGTCAGCTCTTCGAGGAGGCCGTGCACGTCCAGTTCTATCTGACGCTGCTCGACACGTATCTGCCCGACCCGGACGACCGCGCCGCGGCGTTCGACGCGGTCGAGGAGATCCCCTCCATCCGCGAGAAGGCGCAGTTCTGCTTCAAGTGGATGGACTCGGTCGAGAAGATCGACCGGCTGGAGACGCAGGCCGACCGCCGCCGCTTCCTGCTCAACCTGATCTGCTTCGCGGCGTGCATCGAGGGCCTGTTCTTCTACGGCGCCTTCGCGTACGTGTACTGGTTCCGCAGCCGGGGCCTGCTGCACGGCCTCGCCACCGGCACCAACTGGGTGTTCCGCGACGAGACGATGCACATGAACTTCGCCTTCGAGGTCGTGGACACCGTCCGCAAGGAGGAGCCGGAGCTCTTCGACGACCAGCTCCAGCAGCAGGTCACCGACATGATCAAGGAAGCGGTGGAGGCCGAGCTCCAGTTCGGCCGCGACCTGTGCGGCGAGGGCCTGCCGGGCATGAACACCGAGTCGATGCGCGAGTACCTCCAGTGCGTCGCCGACCAGCGCCTCCAGCGCCTCGGCTTCGCCCCGGTGTACGGCTCGTCGAACCCGTTCTCGTTCATGGAGCTCCAGGGCGTCCAGGAGCTCACGAACTTCTTCGAGCGCCGCCCGTCCGCGTACCAGGTCGCGGTCGAGGGCTCGGTGGGCTTCGACGAGGAGTTCTAGCCGTACGTACGCGAAGGGGCCCCGCACCACACCGGTGCGGGGCCCCTTCGCGTGCGTCAGGGTGAGCGTCAGGCGTTCGGGACGACCGGGTAGCGCGGGGTGTTCTCTTCCATCTGACGCAACGCGTCCTTGCGGTCGCGCTTGGAGAGGCGGTCGATGTACAGGTACCCGTACAGGTGGTCCGTCTCGTGCTGGAGGCAGCGGGCGAAGTAGCCGGTGCCGCGCACCCGGATCGGGTTGCCCTCGGCGTCCTGGCCGCTGACCTCGGCGTAGTCGGGGCGGGCCAGCTCGGCGTAGGCCGTCGGGACGGACAGGCAGCCCTCGTTGGACTCGTCCAGGACCCGGCGGTCGGCCGGCAGCTCCTGAAGGACCGGGTTGCACACGACGCCGACGTGGCGCACGCCCTCGTCGTCCATGCAGTCGTAGACGAAGACCTTGAGGTCGACGCCGATCTGGTTGGCGGCCAGGCCCACGCCCTCGGCGGCGCGCTGGCTGGCGAACATGTCGTCGATCAGCTGCGCCAGCTCGCCGTCGAACGCGGTGACGTCCTTGCACTCCTTGTGGAGCACGGGGTTGCCGACGACCGTGATCGGACGGGCGGTGCCCCGCTCGCGGTACGCCAGCTCGCGCGCCTCGCAGTCCTCCGTGTCGACGACGAACCCGTCGTTCACGACCTGCTGGTCCGTCTCCTGCTGCGACATGTCCGCCGTACGCCTTCCTGAAAACCCGATTCCGAACCCGTACAGCCTAGGGCCTGTCCGGGGGATCTGGTTGGCCCCGGCTCGGGAAGCCGTTTCGGTGCTGGTGAGCGGGGGGGCTGGCGCGTCCAGCTGCAAGGCGGAGGAGGGCGTCGACGCGGAGCGTCGGCAACCGACGACAACGCCGCAGATGGGCGTGCCAGCCCCCCGCGTGCCGACCAGATCCGCCGGACAGGCCCTGAGGGCACGGTCAGCAGACTTCTTCGAGATCCCGCCACTCGCGGCTGTCGGGGCTGTCCGCGACCCAGCCGTCGAGCAGCCCGCGCACCAGGCCGGGCGGCGCCGCGATACCGCATTCGCGCTCCGGCACCCACAGGTCCCCGGCCGTGCGGTGGCCCAGCGGGCCCGGGTGGCCCGGCTCGCTGTGGTCGTGCGGGTCGAGGTGCTCGCCGTCGCCCTCGTCGCTGGGCATCCGCGACTCCGAGCAGGCCCGGCACAGCAGCCGCACCGACGAGGACCAGTCCTCGGCGGCGAAGCCCGCGTCGGCCGCGAGCCGCTCAAGGGCGTCCCGGTCGGCCTCGGTGGCGGCCTCCAGGAGCACCACCCAGGTGGGCACCGGCGAGGGCGCCCAGAGCTCGATCTCGTCGAAGACGGGGAAGGAGGGCCCGGCCGCGACCGTCCGCTCGCCGTGCGGCACCCCGTCGTGCAGGACCACCTCGCCCCAGCGCCGCCCGGAGGACGGCAGCGGGATCGACAGGACCTCGATCCGTGCCGGGTCCAGCCTGCGGCCCCACACCACCTCGGCCTCGCCCTCGGGCGAGAGCCGCACGGCCGCGCTGCCCAGCTCCATGCCGGACGGCTCGGCGGTGCCGGTGGCGGTCTCCTGGTAGCCGCGCACCTTGAGGCCGTACGCCTGCCAGGCGCGGCGGGCCAGCGGCCAGTCCTGGAGGGCGGTGGCGGCGATCCCCACGTTCCACCAGTCGGGGGCCCCGGTCTCCTTGTCGAGCAGCGCGACGGCCCGCAGGCCCGCGGCCCGCGCCTGTTCCCAGTCGTGCCGGAACTTGTGGAGCAGCGCCAGGTTGAACCAGGACTCGGAGAGCCAGGGTTCCAGGTCCGCGGCGCGCGTCAGCAGCGCGCCGGCGTCTTCGTACCTGCCGTCGCCGATCAGCGTGAACGCACGGTCCGTGGCCTGCCGCCACGAGGCGGAGGGCCGGTGCCGTCCCTTGCCGAAGATCCTCACGATTCCCGCCTGCCCAGACCGGCCTGCCTCCGAGCCGGTCTTACGGTCTCCCAGTTTTCTGGGTTCTTTCGCATCCAACCATGCCCGGCCGGAAGGCCGCTCATTACTCCTGGGTTACCCAGGTGCCGCCAGGGTCAGACAGCCCCTGGCCAGGACGCGTGCGAGCGATTCGACGACCTCGGGCTGGTAGTCCCGGCCGGTGCCGAGCCGCAGCTGCTCCAGGGCGCTCAGGGAGCTCCCGGGGCCGCCCGGGGAGCCCGCCAGGTCGTCGTAGGCGTTGACGGTGCGCACGATCCGGGCGGGCAGCGGCTGCTCGCGGTACGGGTCGGCCTGCCGCTCCACGATCACCGCGACCTCGGCGGGCACCCCGGTCTGGCGCACCACGGCGCCGCCGAGCAGCGCTATCCGGCGCTGCTCGGCGGCGGGCAGCCGTGCGGTGGCCCCGGCGGGCACCGGGTCCACCAGCGAGAGCTGCCCGATGTCGTGCATCAGGGCCGCGTACTCAAGGACGGTCAGCTCGGACTCGGAGAGCCCCAGCTCGCGCCCCACGGCCCGGCTGAGCACCGCGACCCGGCGGGCGTGGCCCGGCTGGGTGTACCCGGCGATCTCGGTGGCCCGGGCGAGCGAGGTGATGGTCTGCCGGTAGGTGGTGCGCACCGCCGCGTACCGGCGGAACGCCAGCTGGGTGAGGAGCAGCGGCACGCAGAACAGCGGCAGCGCCCACAGCCCCGCCACGGCGACCGCGAGCGCGATGACGGCCCCGGTGGCGCAGACCGCCGAGCCGACGCCGACCAGCGCGCGCAGCTCGTCGCGGAGCAGCGGGCCGTACGGGAAGGAGGTGCGGGCCCGCACCAGCGCGGCGGCCACGACCGCGTCGCACAGCGCGGTGAGCACCAGGACGAGGAGCAGGAAGAGCGCGTAGTACGGGCCGTGCCCGACCCACAGACCCAGGGTGCCGGAGTTGTAGAGCGGCTGGAAGCAGGCGGCGGCGAAGGCGACGGTCAGCACCCGCCGGGCCACCCGGTCCAGGGCCGGGCCCCGGCCCAGGGCCACGTGCGGGACGGCGCCGACCAGGGCGGCGGCGAGGACGACGGCGACGGCCTGGAGGACACCGTGGTGGGTGGCGTGCCCGGCGTTCTGGCCGAGCAGGGCGTACGCGAGGGCGCCCGCCGAGCCGAGCGGCGCGGACTCCCGCTCCTCACCCGGGGAGCCCCAGCGGGCCAGCTCCCCGACGGCGACGAGGGCCCCGAAGGCGAGCGCGACCCCGGGCTCGACGACCCCGTACCAGAGGGTCCACGCCAGCGCCCAGACGGTGAGCGCGGCGGCGGCCCCGTACACCCCGGCGACGGTGAACGGCAGCGGACGCGCTTCGGCGGGGGTCATGCGTGCCCGGCCGGGGCGGCGTCGCACGCCGGGACGTTTCCTCGTCCGCCTCCCCCGCCCCGGTCCGGCTCGTCCGCCGTCACCGCGGGGTGCCAGCCGTGCCGGTCGAGCGCGCGCACCAGCGCCCGCACGATCGCGGGGTCGAACTGGCGCCCGGCGCACCGCTCCAGCTCCTCGACCGCCGCCCCGACCGGCCGGGCGCGGCTGTAGGAGCGGGTCGAGGTCATCGCGTCGAAGGCGTCGGCGACGGCGACCACCCGGGCGAACTCGGGGATCTGGGGACCTGCCAGGCCGTACGGATAGCCGCTGCCGTCGAGCCGCTCGTGGTGGTGCAGGATCGCGGCGCGCGCCTCGCCGAGGAAGCCGATCCCGCGCACCATCTCGTGGCCGTACTCGGGGTGCAGCTCGATCACCGCGCGCTCCTGCGGGGTGAGCGGCCCGTCCTTGCGCAGCAGCCGGGTCGGCACCCCCAGCTTGCCCACGTCGTGCAGGATCCCGGCGAACCGCAGCACCTCCAACCGGCTCCCCTCCATGCCGAGTTCCCGGGCGATCAGCACGGAGGCGAGGCCGACGCGCTCGCTGTGGCCGCGCGTGTAGGTGTCCTTGATGTCGACGGCCTGCACCAGGGCCCGGATGGTGGCCTGGTGGGCGGCGTGCTCGCGGTGGTACTGGGCGAAGACCCAGCACGAGATGTACATCGGCAGCAGCACCAGGAGGGCGGCGGGCGGGCCGTACGGGCTGCGCCAGAGCACGGCCATCATCAGCCCGGCGAGCCCGTGGACGCAGTACGGGGCCAGCGAGCTCAGCAGCAGCCCGCGCCAGGCGGTGCGGGCGGGCAGCCGCTCGGCGGTCCACAGGATCAGCCCGTCCAGCACGGCCAGGACCGCGCAGAAGACCAGCGCGGCCGCCCCGGCGGGCAGCAGGACGTACGGGAAGTCGGGGGCGAGGGCCGCCGGGGTGCCGCCGAGCGACGCGCGCCCGCCGAACCGCTCGTGCACCTCGGCGGCGGCGCCCACGGCGAGCGCCAGCTGGGCGGCGCGCCAGACGCGGCGCGGGGCCCGGGGCGGCTGCTCGACCCGGCCGAGGAGCGCGCCGGGGACGGCGGCCAGCGCGGCGGCGGCGGGCGGCAGCAGGAACGCGGCGGCGAGCAGGACGGGGAAGAAGGAGCCGGCGCCGGTCGGGACGGTGACCCATCCCCAAGCTCTCAACTTCGTTCGAGCAGGGGAGACCCCCTTGGCGGGGAAGGGGCAGCGCGCGGGCCATTCACAGAGCGCGTACAGACCGGCGAGCAGCCCGAACGCGCCCCAGGGGACGCTTCCGCGCGCCACGGGTAACGCGCACGCCCCAGCGGCCACGACGGCGCCCAGCAGAACGGCGCGCGCCCCCCAGGGCAGGGCCCGCCGCTGCGGTCCGTCCATGGCACGCCTCCCTCCTGCTCCGGATCGGGAGGATAGGCCCGCGCGGGACGGCGAGTAGGCGCATTGTCGGATTGAACCGTCCCGGTCCGGCCGGATTAGCACCTTCGAGTGACCTCGGAGAGGCCTCGGAGAGACGTCGGGAGACCTTCGAGAGACCTTGAGAGACCTTCGAGACACAGAAAAAGGACCGCACCCCGTGGTTGCGGCCCTTCCTGTGGAACGGTGAACTGTTCCCCGAACTGTTCCCGGCTCAGCTCTCGGCGACGATGTCCTGGTCCGGCACGGCCTGCCCGGAGCGGATCAGGTCGATCCGGCCCATGACCTTGGACCGCAGATCGGCGGGGACGTCGTCCGACCCGCAGCACCGCTTGACCAGCTTCTTCACGGCCTGCTCAAGCCCGTACTTCTCCAAGCACGGCGAGCATTCCTCGAAGTGCACCTGGAACTTGTTGCAGTCGCTGTCGGGCATCTCGTGGTCGAGAAACTCGTAGAGATGGTCCAGGACCTCAGAGCAGTCCGTCTCGTGCGGCTCTCCGCAGCTCATGAGCCCGAGCCTTTCGCTTCGTCCGACTCGCCGGCACCGGCCGGGACGAGCCCGCGGTCACGGGCGTAGTCCTCCAGCATTCCGCGCAGTTGGCGGCGGCCCCGGTGCAGCCGGGACATCACCGTACCGATGGGTGTACCCATGATGTCCGCGATCTCCTTGTACGCAAAGCCCTCTACGTCCGCCAGATACACGGCGATACGGAACTCCTCGGGGATCGCCTGGAGCGCTTCCTTCACATCGGAGTCGGGCAGGTGGTCCAGCGCCTGCGACTCGGCCGACCGCAGTCCGGTCGACATGTGCGACTCCGCGCGCGCGAGCTGCCAGTCCTCGATCTCCTCGGCGGCGCTGCGCTGGGGTTCGCGCTGCTTCTTCCGGTACGAGTTGATGAAGGTGTTGGTGAGAATCCGGTAGAGCCAAGCCTTGAGGTTGGTGCCCTCCCGGAACTGGTGGAAGGAGCCGTACGCCTTCGCGTAGGTCTCCTGCACCAGGTCCTCGGCATCGGCGGGGTTGCGCGTCATGCGCAGCGCGGCCGAGTACATCTGGTCGAGGTAGCCGAGGGCATCCCGCTCGAAGCGCGCGTTTCGCTCGGCGGTCGACTCTTCCGCGTGGTCGTCGTCGGTCCCTGTGACCGGACCCACCTCCTCGAACGGTGTGGCGAGTCCGAAGCTGGACCCACTCGAATCGGAGGATAGACGACGATCCGGTCCGCCCGCCGCTCGAATAGGAGCGGTCTTCGCCGCCGACAGCACGGTCCACTCAAGGTCAGCGGCGCGCGAGCGGCCGGGGCAGATGGTCGAACCCATGCGACGGACTCCCTCTCCACGAAATACCAGGCCTACGGATGTTTACGTCCGTCACAACAGCGGTCCGGTACGCGGCATTCCCGGGAGCTCGTCGGCCCACCGCCCCACCGCGTCGGCGATGATCCCCAAGGCCTCGTCCTGGCTGAGGGGGGCGCGCTTGGGGATGGCGAACCCATGGTCCCCAAAGGGCACTTCCACGAGCTCGTACTTGCCCTCCTCCCCCTCCGGGAACTCCTCCGGCCGCCCGAAGGGATCGTTCCCGCCCTGTACGACGAGGGTGGGCACCCCGGTGCCGAGCAGCTCGTCCGCGCGGGACTTCTCGGGGCGGCCGGGCGGGTGCAGCGGGAAGCTCAGCGCGAGCACGGCGTGCGCGCCGAGCTCACCGGCGGTCCGGCAGGCGACCCGGGCCCCGGCGCTGCGCCCCCCGGCGACGACGGGCAGCCCCGACGCCGCGAGGGCGGGCCACACGGCCCGCCACCCCACGTCGAGCGTCTTGGGCGCGGGCGCCACTTTCTTCCCGGCGACGCGCCAGGGCTGCTCGACGAGGGCGACGCCGAGGCCGCGGCCTGGCAGCGCGGAGGCGATGGCCTGAAGATCCCGCGCTTCGACGCCCCCACCGGCGCCGTGCCCAAGGGCGAGCACGAGCCGGGCGTCCGCCGCGTGATGCCAGGTGATCCGGGCGTCCCCGGCGGGCGTCTCGATGAGCTGGGTCTGGGTCTGGGTCACGGGTCCCATCCTGCCGGGCGTGGCTTCGTCCGCGGGGCTGCCCGTCCGGGGGGCGTGTCCGCGGGGCTGCCCGTCCGGGGGGCGTGTCCCGGGGGGCGTGTCCGGGGGGGCGTGTCCGGGGGGGCGTGTCCGTCTGCGGGTTCGGTGGGGGCTGGTCGCGCAGTTCCCCGCGCCCCTGAAGGCAGCAGGGGGCCCGGCCACATTTCAGCCACTCCGGCGTGCGAGGAGCCATCCCGGCCCTTCGGTATTTGAGGAGCGGGGCACAGGGGCCGCAGGCCCCGCCCCTTCAGGGGCGCGGGGAACTGCGCGACCAGCCACCCACAGCCCGCAGGCGAACGGGGACGAGGGCGCAGCCCAGGTAACCCACCCACCCCCGTGCCGGGGTAGGGGGCGGAGCCCCGAAGCGGGGTGCAGGGGCACAGCGCCAGCGCGGAGGTACCGGGGGCCGCAGGGCCGCAGCCCCAACGCGGGGGTCCCGGGGGCCCAGCCCCAGCACGGAGGGACCCGGGGCCCCAGCCCCGGCGCGGAGGGCACCGGGAGCGCAGCCCGTAAGCAGGGCACCGGGGCCGCAGCCCCGTAAGCAGGGTGCAGGGGCCGCAGGCCCCGCGACGGGGTCCGGGGGGCGTAGCCCCCGGGAGAACCAGCTCAGCCCCCACCCACCCCCGGAGGCCACGCGGTGGAGCCGCGCATGTCACAGCGGGAAGGGGCGGGGTGGGGGCCAAAACCCCCGGCTAAAACAGCGTCGGCTCCTCCGGCGCCGCCCGTTCCTCCACCAGCTCCGGCCCGTTGTTCCGCACATTGCTGACCGCCGTGGAGACGGCGTACGCCCGCATCAACCCCTCCGCCGGCGCCGAAAGCAACCCCCGAAGCTCCTCCACCCCCGTAAGGGACGGATCCAGCCAAGCCCCCCACCGAGACGGCGGCAGCATCAGCGGCATCCGGGGATGGATCGCCGCCAGCGACGACGGCCCCTCCGCCGGAGCGACACCCAGCGGCCCCGTCTCCGCCTCGGTCGTGATCACCGAGCACGTCGCCCACCAGGCCCCGGGATGGTCGTCCGGCAGCGAACGGTCGCGCCAGAACTCGTACAGCCCGGCCATGGCGAACACCGACCCGTCCGCCGGCGAGATGAAGTACGGCTGCTTGCGCGCCCGCTTCTTCTTGCCCTCGACCTCCAGCTCCCGCTCGTCCGCCCCGGTGACCCACTCGTAGTAGCCGTCCGCCGGGATGATGCAGCGGCGGGCCGCGAAGGGCCGGCGGTACGACGGCTTCTCGTGCACCGTCTCCGCCCGCGCGTTGATCATCCGCGCCGCCCCCTCGGGCGAGCTCGCCCAGGACGGCACGAGCCCCCACTTCAGCTTGCGCAGCTGGCGAACCGGACGGCGGTCGTCCGCGTCTTTCAGGGGACGTTCGAGGACCGCGTAGACCTCTTTGGTCGGGGCCACGTTCCAGTCGGGCGCCAGCGTCTCCCGCGGATCCGGGTCCCACTTCTCTATTTCAAAGATTTCCGCGAGATCCTCGGGACCACGACTCGCTGCATACCTCCCACACATGACAGTCACACTGCCACGCGGCAGCCGATCAAGAGGAGCCGTCCCGGAAATGGCCGACGAAATGCCCGACCTGCACATCTTCGGCACCCAGGCCGCACCCGCCCAGTGGCTGGTAATCGCCACCGGGATAGCCGCCCTCGCCGTCGTCCTCCCGCACGGCGTCTGGCGGGTCTCGCGCAACGCGATCACCATCGCCCACGAGGGCGGCCACGGCCTGGTCGCGCTGCTCACGGGCCGCCGCCTGGACGGCATCCGGCTGCACTCCGACACCAGCGGCCTCACCGTGAGCCGGGGCCGCCCGACCGGCCTCGGCATGATCCTGACCGCCGCCGCCGGCTACACCGCTCCCCCGCTGCTCGGCCTCGGCGGTGCCTGGCTGCTCGCCGCCCACCACGTCACCCTGCTGCTCTGGCTCGCCACCGCCCTGCTGCTCGTGATGCTGGTGATGATCCGCAACGCGTACGGCGTGCTCACCGTGGTCCTCAGCAGCGCCGCCTTCCTGCTGGTGTCCTGGCTGACCTCGCCCGATGTGCAGTCGGCGTTCGCGTACGCGGTGGTGTGGTTCCTGCTGCTGGGAGGTGTACGGCCGGCCTTCGAGCTCCAGGGCAAGCGGCGCAGGCACAACAGCGACGCCGTCAAAGACACAGACGCGGACCAGCTCGGGCGGCTCACCCACGTACCACCGGCACTCTGGCTGTTCCTCTTCCACGCCGTATCGATCTGCTCGCTCATCGGCGGCGGACGGTGGCTGCTCGGACTCTAGGTTCTCCCCCCACTAAAGTGAGAGCCATGACCGAAACGCCCGTGCACCCCGCCCTCTGGCCCGCCCCTGTCGCAAGCGGAGCCGTCGACGCGACGGTCACCGTGCCCGGATCCAAATCGGTCACCAACCGTGCGCTGGTACTGGCCTCGCTGGCCGCCGAGCCCGGCTGGCTGCGCCGCCCCCTGCGCTCCCGCGACACCCTGCTGATGGCCGAGGCGCTGCGCGCCCTCGGCGTCGGCATCGAGGAGACGGTATCGTCCAGCTCCTCCGTCGCGGGCGGCCCCGACTGCTCCGGCGAGGCCTGGCGCGTGATCCCGGCCGGTCTGCACGGCCCGGCCACGATCGACGTCGGCAACGCCGGTACGGTCATGCGCTTCCTGCCCCCCGTCGCGGCCCTCGCCGACGGACCCATCCGCTTCGACGGCGACCCCCGCTCGTACGAACGGCCCCTGAACGGTGTGATCGACGCGCTGCGCGCGCTCGGCGCCCGCATCGACGACGACGGCAGGGGCGCGCTCCCGCTCACCGTGCACGGCGGCGGCGCCCTCGACGGCGGCCGGGTCCGGATCGACGCGTCCTCCTCGTCCCAGTTCGTCTCCGCCCTGCTGCTCTCCGCGCCCCGCTTCAACCAGGGCGTGGAGGTGCGGCACATCGGCGCCTCGCTGCCGTCCATGCCGCACATCCGGATGACCGTCGACATGCTGCGCTCGGTCGGCGCGCAGGTGGACGAGCCGGAGACCGGCGGCGAGCCGAACGTGTGGCGGGTCTCGCCGTCCGCGCTGCTCGGCCGCGATCTGACGGTCGAGCCGGACCTCTCCAACGCCCAGCCGTTCCTGGCGGCCGCCCTGATCACCGGCGGCAGGGTGACCGTCCCGGACTGGCCGGAGCGCACCACCCAGCCGGGCGACCAGCTGCGCCGGATCTTCACCGAGATGGGCGGTTCCTGCGAGCTCACCGCCCGGGGACTGGTGTTCAGGGGCTCCGGCTCGATCCACGGCATCGACGTGGACCTGAGCGAGGTCGGCGAGCTCACCCCGGGCATCGCGGCGGTCGCGGCGCTCGCCGACTCGCCCTCGACGCTGCGCGGCGTGGCCCATCTGCGGCTGCACGAGACGGACCGCCTGGCGGCCCTCACCAAGGAGATCAACGAGCTCGGCGGCGACGTCACCGAGACCGCCGACGGTCTGCACATCCGCCCGCGCCGGCTGCACGGCGGCATCTTCCACACGTACGACGACCACCGGATGGCCACGGCCGGGTCGATCATCGGCCTCGCCGTCGAGGGCGTCCAGATCGAGAACGTGGCGACGACCGCGAAGACGTTGCCGGACTTCCCGCGGATGTGGACCGGGATGCTGACCGGGGCCGGAAACTGAGCGGGGCCTGAGCAGATGCGCCGCTACGGCAAGAACCCCGACGAGGACGACATCCGGGTCCGCCCCAACCGCAAGGGCAACCGTCCCCGCACCAACATCCGCCCCAAGCACGAGGACGCCTCGGAGGGCATGGTCCTCACCGTCGACCGGGGCCGCCTCACCTGCCTCGTCGGTGACCGCACGATCCACGCCATGAAGGCCCGTGAACTGGGCCGCAAGGCCGCGGTGGTGGGCGACCGGGTCATGATCGTCGGTGATCTGTCCGGTGACAAGGACACTCTGGCGCGCATCGTGCGCATCTCGGAGCGCAGCTCGGTGCTGCGCCGCACGGCCGACGACGACGACCCGTTCGAGCGGGTGATCGTCGCCAACGCCGATCAACTGGCCATCGTCACCGCGCTCGCCGACCCCGAGCCGCGCCCGCGCATGATCGACCGCTGTCTGGTCGCGGCGTACGACGCGGGGCTCTCGCCGCTGCTCGTGCTCACCAAGTCGGACCTCGCCTCGGCGGACGAACTCCTGGAGAACTACGGGGCGCTGGGCGTCCCCCATGTCGTCACCTCCCGCGAGGAGCTCTACAACGGCGACGCGGCGGACCGGGTGTGCGAGCAACTCGACGGCAAGGTCACCGCCTTCGTCGGCCACTCCGGCGTCGGCAAGACGACGCTGGTCAACGCGCTGGTCCCGGAGGACCGCCGCCGGATCACCGGCCAGGTGAACGCGGTCACCGGCCGCGGCCGCCACACCACCACCTCCGCGCTGGCGCTGCCGCTGGCCAGCGAGCACGGCGGCTGGGTGATCGACACCCCGGGCGTACGGTCGTTCGGCCTGCACCACGTCGACCCGTCCCGGGTCATCCTCGCCTTCCCGGATCTGATGCCCGGCACCGAGAACTGCCCGCGCGCGTGCAGCCACGACGAGGCGGAGTGCGCGCTCGACGCCTGGGTGGCGGAGGGGCACGCCGACCCGGCCAGGCTCTACTCGCTGCGCCGGCTGCTCGCCAGCCGGGAGCGCCACGAGGGCGACTGACGGGCGGCCCGTGCATAATCGCGTCTAGGGCCTGTCCGGCGGATCTGGTCGGCTTCGGCCCGGGACGCCTTTTCGGTGCTGGTGAGCGGGGGGCTGGTACTTCCCCAAGCTCTCCACTTCGTTCGAGCAGGGGAGACCCCGTGCGAGGCGGAGGAGGGCGACATGGCGGAGCCATGGCAACCGACGGCAACGCCGCAGGGGGTCCCCCTGGCCCTCAAGGCCTTGAGGGAGGGCGTGCCAGCCCCCCGCGTGCCGACCAGATCCGCCGGACCGGCCCTGGCGATGACGAACAGTCACCTATGTTGTGGGAGGCACTGGACATGGCGTGGCTGCTGGTGGTGGTCGCCGGGATCCTGGAGACGGGGTTCGCCGTCTGTCTCAAACTGTCGCACGGCTTCACCCGGCTCGGCCCGACCATCGCCTTCGCGGCTTTCGCGCTCGGCTCGTTCGGTCTGCTGACCCTCTCCCTGAAGAAGCTGGACGTGGGTCCGGCGTACGCGGTGTGGACCGGCATCGGCGCGGCGGGCACCGCGATCTACGGCATGGTCTTCCTCGACGACGTGGTCTCCACGCTGAAGCTGGTGTCGATCTCGCTGGTGATCGTGGGCGTGATCGGCCTCCAGATCTCGGGCTCGGCGCACTGAGCCACGAGCACTCCGCTTCCCGGGTTACGACGCCGGCCGCACCGGCGTGCGGGCGAGCACCGCGCGGATCTGGGCCGCATGCCCGCCCCCGCCGTGCGCCCCGGGCAGTCCCGGATCCGGCGCCATGACGTACGAGAGGGCGAGCCGCACCACCGTCTCGCAGCAGCGCGCCAGCTCCACCGGCTCCACGGCGGGCAGTTCCTTCTCCAGCGCCGCGAGCGAGCGGTCCCGTACCGTCGCCACCAGCTCGGACGGGCCCGGAACCCCGGCGTCCGCGCGCCGCTGCGCCGGTACGGGAGAGTGCGCGCCGAGCGGGCGGCGGGCGCGCGGGGCGGGCAGCCGCTCGCCCCAGCAGCCGGTGAGCAGCGCCCGCACCAGCGCGCTGGTGCGGGCCGAGCGCACGGTCCACTCGGCGAGCGCGACCAGCCGGTCGGCCGGGGCCGCCCGCTCGGCGAGGACGCGGTCGACCCCGCGCAGATAGACGTCGGCCTCGCGCCGCACCAGGGCGCGCGCGAGGCCCTCCTTGCTGCCGAACTCGTTGTAGAGGGTCTGCCGGGACACCCCCGCGGCCGAGGCCACGTCCACCATCCGCACCGTCGGCCAGGGCCGTGTGGAGAGCGCGGAGAGACTGGCGTCCAGTAGGGCTTCTCGCGCTGTGGGCATCGCGGCTCCCCGGGCGATGGGGGTCCCCCTGCTCCTTGAGAGCCTGGGGGAGCTCGTCCTCAGGGTTGACGCGTGCCCCGGCACTGTCAATAGCCGGGGCGGGCGGTACGGGTACGCCGGCCGGTGTCCGCATCCCGGGCCATGTGGTCGCCGGAGGTGCTGGTCGATACGGTGGTGGCCATGCCCGACTACCACGATGATCTGCGTCTCGCCCACGTCCTCGCGGACGCCGCCGACGCCGCCACGATGGACCGGTTCAAGGCGCTCGACCTGAAGGTCGAGACCAAGCCGGACATGACGCCGGTGAGCGAGGCCGACAAGGCCGCCGAGGAGCTGATCCGCGGCCATCTCCAGCGGGCACGGCCACGGGACGCGGTCCTGGGCGAGGAGTACGGCCTGGAGGGCACGGGTCCGCGCCGCTGGGTGATCGACCCGATCGACGGCACCAAGAACTACGTGCGCGGGGTGCCGGTCTGGGCGACGCTGATCGCGCTGATGGAGGCGGGCGAGGGCGGCTACCGGCCGGTGGTCGGCGTGGTGTCGGCGCCCGCCCTGAACCGGCGCTGGTGGGCGGCGAAGGGGCACGGCGCCTACACCGGCCGCAGTCTGTCGCAGGCGACCCGGCTGCGGGTCTCCAGTGTGTCGCGGCTGGCGGACGCGTCGTTCGCGTACTCCTCGCTGAGCGGCTGGGACGAGCGCGGCAAGCTCGACGAGTTCCTGGATCTGACCCGGGCGTGCTGGCGCACGCGCGCGTACGGCGACTTCTGGCCGTACATGATGGTCGCGGAGGGGTCGGTGGACATCTGCGCCGAGCCGGAGCTGTCGCTGTGGGACATGGCGGCGAACGTGATCGTGGTGCAGGAGGCGGGCGGCGTCTTCACCGGTCTGGACGGCCAGGAGGGCCCGCACAGCGGCAACGCGGCGGCCTCCAACGGCCTGCTCCACGACGAGCTGCTGAACTACGTGGGCACGGCGGACTGAGGCGCGGCCCCGGCGCGGTCGCGCGGCTGAGGCGCGAGAGGGGCGTGGGTCATACTTTTACGCGCCCCTCAACTGACCTCTACCACCCTCTTGTTGACGCGCAAGCCTGATGCGACTCTAGGAGTCCCCCCACTTGTGAACTTGTGAATCCGTTCTCGTTATCCCGTACTCCCGTACGGGACACGGGGGTTCACCAAGGAGGTGGCTCCATCCATGCTCGTCCGTGACGCCATGAGCACGGTGGTCCTCACCATCGGACCCGCGCACACCCTCCGCCAGGCGGCCCGGCTGATGGCCGCGCGCCGCGTCGGAGCGGCCGTCGTCCTCGACACCGACACCAGCGGGCTCGGCATCCTCACCGAGCGCGACATCCTCAACTCCCTGGGCCAGGGCCAGGACCCGGACCGCGAGACCGCGAGTACGCACACCACCACCGACGTCGTGTTCGCGGCGCCGGGCTGGACCCTGGAGGAGGCGGCCGACGCGATGTCGCACGGCGGCTTCCGTCATCTGATCGTCCTCGACGGGGACGGCCCGGTCGGCGTGGTCTCCGTCCGGGACATCATCCGCTGCTGGGCCCCCAGCCGCCGCCACCCGGCCGAGCTGGTCGGCTGAACCGCCCCCGCCCCCGCCCCCGCGCACGCGCACGCGCACGCGCAGAGGGCCGGGCCCCCGCGGGGATCCGGCCCTCTGGCTGCCTACGACAAGCGATCCAGTGCTGTTCAGCCGCGCAGTGCCTGGACCGCGGCCTCCAGCCGCTTGCCGAAGTCTCCGTCCGCCTTGCGGAAGTTGTCGATCGCGCGCTCGGCGATGTCGTCGCGCGAGACCTTGGCGATGAAGCCGGAGAGGTTCTCGATCAGCCGGGCCTTCTCGTCCTCGGAGTACATCCGGTAGAGGTTGCCCGCCTGGACGAAGTCGTCGTCCTCGGCGTGGACCGGCGCCGCGTGGTTGCCCGTCGCGCCGGTGACCGGAACCGGCTGCCACAGCGGACGGTCCGTCTGGCGCGGGCCGCCGAAGCTGTTCGGCTCGTAGTTCTTCGCGCCCTTGTGGCGGCCGTCGTAGAGATAGCCGTCGCGGGAGTTGGTGCGCGCCTCGGTGGCGTGCGGGCGGTTCACCGGCAGGTGGTCGGCGTTGATGCCGACGCGGTAGCGGTGCGCGTCGCCGTACGCGAAGAGGCGGCCCTGGAGCATCTTGTCCGGGGACGGGCCGATGCCGGGCACGAAGTGCGCCGGGCTGAAGACGGACTGCTCGACCTCGGCGAAGATGTTCTCCGGGTTGCGGTTGAGCTCCAGCTTGCCGATCTCGATCGGCGGGTAGTCCGCGTGCGGCCACACCTTGGTGAGGTCGAACGGGTTGAAGCGGTAGCCCGCGGCGTCGGCGGCGGGCATGATCTGCACCTGCACCGTCCAGCTCGGGAACTCGCCGCGCTCGATGGCCTCGCGCAGGTCGCGCTGGTGGCTGTCCGGGTCCTCACCGGCGAGCTTGTTGGCCTCGGACTGGGTGAGGTTCTTGATGCCCTGGTCGGTCTTGAAGTGGTACTTGACCCAGAAGACCTCGCCCGCCTCGTTGTTCCACTGGTACGTGTGCGAGCCGTACCCGTTCATGTGGCGCAGCGTGGCCGGGATGCCGCGGTCGCCGAAGAGCCAGGTGACCTGGTGCGTCGACTCGGGGCTCAGACCCCAGAAGTCCCAGACGTTGTCGGCCTCCTGGGAGCCCGTGTACGGGTCGCGCTTCTGGGTGTGGATGAAGTCGGGGAACTTGATGGCGTCCCTGATGAAGAAGACGGGCGTGTTGTTCCCGACCAGGTCGTAGTTCCCCTCCTCCGTGTAGAACTTCAGCGCGAAGCCGCGCGGGTCGCGCACGGCGTCGGCCGAGCCGAGGTTGCCGGCGACGGTGGAGAAGCGCAGGAACGTCTCGGTCTGCTTGCCGACCTCGGAGAGGAACTTCGCGCGCGTCCACTGCGAGACGTCACGGGTCAGCGTGAACGTGCCGTACGCACCCGCACCGCGCGCGTGGACTATGCGCTCCGGGATGCGCTCCCGGTTGAAGTGCGCGAGCTTCTCCAGGAGGGCCTGGTCCTGGACCAGCACGGGACCGCCGATGCCCGCGGTCTCGCTGTTCTGGTTGTCGGCCACCGGCGCGCCGGCCTCCGTGGTGAGCGGTCCGTGCGTCACGTGCGCCTCCTGCGTCATTACTGCGAGTCCTGTCCCTTGGCGTTTGCCGTTTCCGATCCTACAATGGACATTGTCTAAGTCAAGTGACCATCCAAAGTCACACCCGTTCGGGATACCGCTCCCCCGGCTGTTAGGCTGGCCCTTATGAGTGACCTGTTGGAACGACTTCGCGGACGCGGCTGGCGTATGACCGCACAGCGGCGCGTCGTGGCCGAGGTCCTCGACGGGGACCACATGCACCTGACGGCGGACGAGGTCCACGCGCGCGCTGTGGCGAAGCTCCCCGAGATCTCCCGCGCGACCGTCTACAACACACTGGGCGAGATGGTGACGCTGGGTGAGGTCATCGAGGTCTCCACGGACCGCCGCGCCAAGCGGTACGACCCGAACGCGCACCAGCCCCACCAGCACCTGGTCTGCGCCCGGTGCGGCGCGATCCGCGACGTCCACCCCACCGGCAACCCGCTCTCCGACCTCCCCGCGACGGAACGCTTCGGCTTCACGATCTCGGACGTAGAGGTCACGTACCGGGGGATCTGCCCGAACTGCACGACGGCCTAGAGGGCGGCCGGCGGGACGGCGGCGGTCGCGTGAGCTGCGCCTTCCCGTTTCCCGTGGTTACGTGTGGGCTGCGCCTTCCCGTTTCCCGTGGTGGGTGGGCATGCGTGCCGCAAGGGCGGAACTGAACCGGGTGGGCACCAACACCCACCGGCCTGCACCCGGAAATGACTCAGGGCCCGGATCCATTCGGATCCGGGCCCTGAGTACTTTGGTAGCGGGGACAGGATTTGAACCTGCGACCTCTGGGTTATGAGCCCAGCGAGCTACCGAGCTGCTCCACCCCGCGTCGGTGAACCCAACAGTACGTCACCCCGCCGACCAGCGCAAACCCGATCGGCGCACCCAGCGTGCGCGCCGCGGCGCACAGGGCTATGCGGTCAGCTCCTGGTGCAGCGCCTCCCGTAGCCGCGCCGCCCGCTCCGCCACCTCCGCCGGCCCCAGCTCCACGGCCCGGGCGCACCACCGCTGCCCCTCGGCCAGCTCCCCGCACCGCGCGGCGAGCAGCGCGAGCCGCAGCGCCGCGCGCCCGTGCCCCGCGTTGGCGGCCCGGGTCCACCACAGCGCGGCCTCCCGCTCCCGCCCCTCGCGGGCGAGCAGCAGCCCGAGGTTGAAGGCGCCGTTGCGGCTGCCCGCCTCGGCCGCCTCCCGGTACCAGCGCGCGGCGCCGTCCTGGTCGCCGCGGGCCGCCGCGAGCATGCCGACGCGGACCTGGGCACGCCGGTGCCCCTGTCCGGCCGCCCGCTCGTACCACTCCTCGCACTCCGTCTTCTCGGCCGGCGGCTCGCCGAGCACCGGCGCACCCTGCGGCGGCTGGCGCGCGTCGAGCACGGTGGCGAGCCGGAACGCCGCCTCCGCGCTGCCGCCGCCCGCCGCGCACCGCAGATGCCGCTCCGCGGCCGCCTCCTCGCCGTCCCTGAGCAGCGCCATGCCGACCTGGAGGGCCGCCTCGGTGTGCCCGGCCGCCGCCGCCCGCTCGTACCACTTCAGGGCGGCGTGGTCGTCGTCGCGGCTGGCGAAGAGGATGCCCAGGTTGAAGGCCGCGTCCACGCTGCCCGCCTCGGCCGCCTTGGAGAACCACGGCTCGGCGCCGGTCGCGTCGCCGGCCTGGAGCAGCAGCACGGCGAGCGCGTTGGCCGCCTCGCGGTGCCCCGCGTACGCGGCCCGCCGGTACCACTGCTCGGCCTGCGCGGTCCGCTCCTGGGCGGCGCAGAGCAGCGCCAGGTTGTACGCCCCGTTGTCGTCCCCGGCGTCCATCGCCGCCCGGTACCAGCGCTCGGCGGTCTGCGGCTCGCCCCGGGCCGCGTGCAGCGCGCCCAGGGCGTTGGCGGCGTTGCCGTCGCCGTCCTGGGCGGCCCGCAGCCACCACACGGCCGCGCTCTCCTCGTCGCCCGCGTCCCGCAGCAGGAACCCGAGCGCGCAGGCCGCCTTGGCCTCGCCGTCCTTGGCCGAGGTCAGATACCAGCGCCCGGCCTCCTTCAGCTCGCCGCGCTTCTCCAGGATCGCGCCGAGGTGCAGCGCGGCCCGCCGATGGCCGCGCGCGGCCGCCTGGCGGTACCACTGCTCGGCCTCGGCCGCCCTGGCCTCGGTGTCCGGCTCGGCCTCGACAGCGATGTCAGACTCGCCGCCGTCATGCTCGGCCCGCTGGTCGATGAGCCGGGCGAGGCGGTACGCGGCCTCCCGGTGACCCTGCTCGGCGGCGGCGCGCAGCCAGCGCTCGGCGCCCACGTCGCTGCGGTGTTCCAGCAGGTCCGCGAGGGCGTAGGCCCCCAGCGCATGGCCCTGCTCGGCGGACTGGCGCAGCCAGTACTCGGCCGCCGGCTCGTCGCCGCGCTCGCGATAGTGGCGCCCCAGCGCGTGCGCCGCGGCGGCGGAGCCCGCGACGGCGGCGATGCGCCACCACCCGGCCGCCTCGTCGGCGTAGCCGCGCTGGTGCAGCAGCACGCCCAGGTTGTTGGCCGCGGCACGGTCGCCCTCGGCGGTGGCGCCGCGCAGATAGCGCTCGGCGCTGTCGAGGTCGCCGCGGCGCAGCAGCAGGGAGCCGAGAACGCTCATGGACGCGGCGTCGCCGCTGTCGGCAGCACGCCGGTGCCGTGCCTCGGTCTCGGCATCGGCGGCGTCATCGGAGCGCATCCGCGCAAACCGCCCTGTCTCCAACAGAGTTGCCCTGTCCCCCATAAATACCATCGTCGCACCACCCGCAACCGCCGTACACCTGGTATACCGCAGCCAGTGAGGTCACTTCAGCGTTTTGTCGACATGCCCACAGAGAGATAAGCCAAACGCAGCAGAGGCACATCCGGACGCACAAATCGACGAGGGCCCCGAACCTGATGGATCCGGGCCCTCGTCCGTGAGTAGCGGGGACAGGATTTGAACCTGCGACCTCTGGGTTATGAGCCCAGCGAGCTACCGAGCTGCTCCACCCCGCGTCGGTGAATACAACGTATCACGACGCGGAACGGAGCCTTGACCGGTTTACCCGCCGCCGGTGGTTCCGCCGGTGGACCCCTTGGCCTTGGACTCGGCCTCGGCGGCGTGCTGCAGGGCTGCCTGGAGCTCCTGCTGAGCCTTGCCGTACGCCGCGAAGTCGCCCTTCTGCAGCGCCTTCTGACCGTCGTCCCACGCCTTCTGGGCGTCCTTGATGGCCTGCTCCACCGTGGCGTTCGTCCCGGTGGACGGCGGCTTGGTGGTGTCCGTCGGCGGCTTGGTCGCGGGCGGCTCGGAGCCGTCCACGCCGAACACCGCGTTCAGCGCCTGCGCCAGGGTGTCCTTGAACACGGTCTTGTCCCCGTAGGAGACGCCGACCTTCTTCAGGAGCGGGTAGTTGGCGGAGCCACCGCGCGCGTAGACCGGCTCGATGTACAGGAACCCGCCGCCCAGTGGCACGGTCAGCAGATTGCCGTAGTCGATCTCGGAGTCGCTGCCGCGCAGGTTCCGTACGAACTCGGCGACCTCCGGCAGACCGTTCAGCTTGCTCTGCACCTGTTGCGGGCCCTGGACGTTGTCCGTGACCCGGAGCAGTCTGATCGTGCCGAAGTCCTTGCTCGCCGCGTCCGCGTCGATCGCCATGAACCCGCCCAGGTTGGGCCGCCCGTTCGGCGTGAACGTCGTGGTCAGGGAGAACTTCTTCCCCTGCGTCTCGGCGCCCGGCATCTTCATCGACAGGTAGTACGGCGGAACCGCGACGCCGTCCTTGTTGGTCGGGTCGTCCGGCACCTGCCACGCGTCACTGCCGCTGTAGAACTGGGCGGGGTTGGTGACGTGGTAGCGGGTGAGCAGCTCGCGCTGGACCTTGAACATGTCCTGCGGGTACCGCAGATGGGCCAGCAGCTCCGGGGAGATGTCGGTCTTCGGCTTCACCGTGCCGGGGAACGCCTTCATCCAGGTCTTCAGGACCGGGTCCTTGGTGTCCCACTGGTACAGCGTGACCGTGCCGTCGTACGCGTCGACGGTGGCCTTCACCGAGTTGCGGATGTAGTTGACCTGGTTCTGCTGGGCCACCACCGCGCGCTGGCGGGTGGTCAGCGAATCCGCCGTCGTCTCACCGAGCGTCGTACGCGAAGCGTAGGGATAGCCGTTGGTCGTGGTGTACGCGTCGACGACCCACTGGATCCGCTTGCCGATCTTGGCCGGGTAGGGGTCGCCGTCGATGGTCAGCCACGGGGCGACCGCCTCCACGCGCTGCTTCGGGGTGCGGTTGTAGAGGATCTTCGAGCCCTCGCCGATGGCTCCCGAGTACAGGATCTGCGGCTCGCTGAAGGCCACCGCGTACGCGGCGCGGTTGAAGGGGTTGGACAGGTTGACCCCGCCCTTGCCCTTGAAGCTCGTCGTCTCCTGGCCCTTGCCCTCGGCCTCGTAGTCGAGCTCTTTCTGCGGACCGCCGACGATCGAGTACTGCTCGGTCTTCTCGCCGTAGTAGATCTTCTGCTCGTAGTCGCCGAGCTGGCCGGTGGTCGGCAGTCCGGACTCGGTGAAGTCCGGGGAGCCCGTGGAGTCCACGCTGGTGCCCTTGGCCGCGATCACACCGTAGCCGTGGGTGTAGGTGAAGTGGTCGTTGATCCAGTTGCGCTTGTCGATGCCGTTGAGGTTCAGCTCGCGCAGACCGACGACCGTGTCCTGCTCCTTGCCGTCCTTGTCCGTGTAGCGGTCCACGTCCAGCGGTACGGCGAACTGGTAGTACTTGCGCTCCTGCTGGAGCTGCTGGAAGGCCGGGGTGACGACATTGGGGTCGATCAGCCGGTAGCTGGCGGCCGTGTCGGCGTCCGCGCGCAGCTTGCCGTTGTCCTCCGCCGCGGTCGTCCCCTTGTAGTCCTTCACCTCGGTGGCGTCGATGCCGTACGCCTCGCGCGTGGCGTCGATGTTCTTCTGGATGTACGGCGCTTCCTTGGCCTGCTCGTTCGGCTGGACCTGGAACTTCTGGACGATCGCCGGGTAGAGCCCGCCGATCAGGATCGCCGAGAGGACCATCAGGCCGAAGCCGATCACCGGAAGCTGCCAGGTGCGGCGCCACAGCGTCGCGAAGAAGAGCAGCGCGCAGATGACGGCGATGCAGAAGAGGATCGTCTTCGCCGGCAGATAGGCGTTGGCGTCCACGTACCGCAGACCCGTCCAGTTGCTGCTGGCCTTGAAGTCGCTGGACTTCACCGCCAGCCCGTACCGGTCGAGCCAGTACGCCACGGCCTTCAGGGCGACGAAGACGCCGAGCAGCACCGACAGGTGCCCGGTGGCCGCGCCGGTGGCGCGCGCTCCGGGGCTGGTGATCCGCAGCCCCCCGTACAGGTAGTGCGTGAGGGCGGCGGCGATCAGGGACAGCACGGTGGCCGCGAAGCCGAAGCCGACCAGGAACCGGTACCAGGGCAGGTCGAAGGCGTAGAAGGACACATCCAGGTGGAACTGGGGGTCCTTCTGCCCGAAGGGCACCCCGTTGACCCACAGCAGCCAGGTGCGCCACTGCCCGGAGGCGGAGGCTCCGGCGATCAGGCCGACGAGCGCGGTGATGCCCAGGAGCAGCCACTTCTTGAACGGGGCGATGCCCATCCGGTAGCGGTCCAGGCTCTGCTGCTCCAGCGACATCGCGCTGAGCGGCGGACGCAGCCGGTGCGCCAGCCAGATGTTGAGGCCGACGGCCACGGCCATCAGGAGACCGAAGACCGAGAACAGGCCGATCTTGGTCCACAGGGTGGTGGTGAATACGGACGAATAGTGCACCGATCGGTACCAGAGCCAGTCCGTCCAGAACCCGGCGAACATGACGAACACCATGGCCAGCACGGCCAGGATGCCCAGTGTCATGAGCAGGGTCCGGACCCGGCGGGACGGCCGGCCGACTCTGATCCGTGGCCCGGACGGGCCTCCGCCGCGGTCCGGCATCTGGAAAGCCAAGGTGCGCACCTCGAAGTTAGCTGTCGATTGAGCAGGCCCCGCGATCGTAGAGCCCACTCATGCAACTTACTGAGGCTTTACTCAGTTCCCGATCCCGGGGTGAAAGAGGGCAGGATGTTGCTCATGTCCAACGTTTCCCCCTCCGGCCCCCCGATGGCCGCGAGCCCCCTCACCCGCGCAGTGCTGGAAATCGACGAGTACGCGTCCGGCCTCGGCTGGGACCAGCCGGCCCGCCTGTTCGCCCTCGTCGACACGGCCAAGCTCCGTACGCAGGAGCCGGGACTCGCCTCCCAGCTCGGCCTCGACCAGGGCGACACGGCCGCCCCGCTGACCCCCATCGAGCAGGACGAGATCCCGGCCGGCCGGGCCCTCGACGACTTCCTCGGCACCATCGCCTGGCCGGACGCGGTGGTCGGCTGCGCGCTGACCGTGGAGCGCCTGATGCTTCCGCCGTCGGCCGAGACGTCCGTGCCCGAGGGCATGAACGACAAGCAGCTGGCGAAGTGGGTGGCCAAGCACCCGGACCGCCAGGAGGTCCGGATGACCGTGGCGGTGCTGCGCGACGGCGCCCGCGAGTCGGCGGTGCGGCTGCGCGAGAAGGACTCGCCGACCGAGGTGCTCACCGGCGCCGGCCTGGTCCCGGGCCTCGCCGAGGCGCTGGTCGCGACCTTCGCCGAGTAACGCGCGGTACTGACGCTACGAGACGGGTGCGCCTACGCGCGCGTGGTGAGAGACGCACTCCCGCACCACGCGCGCGTGGGCGCGGCCGGTCACTTCGCCGAGCAGCTCGGCAGACCGGCCGTGTCGCCCTTGCGGAGCTTCTCCAGCGCCTTGGTCGCGTCGTCGATGGTGGAGACCTTCACCAGGGTCAGCCCGCCGGGGGTGTCCGAGGCGGCCGCCGCGCAGTTCTCGGCGGGCGTCAGGAAGTAGCGGGCGCCCGCGCCGCGCGCGCCGATCAGCTTCATCTCGATGCCGCCGATCGGGCCGACCTTGCCCGCGTCGTCGATCGTCCCCGTACCGGCGATGAACTTGCCGCCGGTCAGATCGCCGGGCGTCAGCTTGTCGACGATGCCGAGGGCGAACATCAGCCCCGCGCTCGGGCCGCCGACGTCCGCGAGCTTGATGTCGATGGAGAACGGGAAGGTGTGGTCGGTCCCGGCCTGGATCCCCACGATCGCCCGGTCGCCGTCCTTGGCCTTGTCCGTGGTGATCGTGACGTTCTCGGAGCCCTCGGGCTCCTTGCCCGCCTTCTCCGCCGCGGCCGCCTCCTTGGCCGGGACGACCGCGAAGACCACGTTCTGGCCCGGGCGGTGCTTGGTGACCAGCTTCGCCACGTCGGCCGGCTCCTTGACGGGAGAGCCGTCGACGGACTTGATCACATCGCCCGCGTGGAGCTTGTTCTCGGCCGGGCTGCCCTTGACCACGGACGCCACGATGACCCAGGACTTCACCGGGATCTTCAGCTCGTTGAGCGCGGCGACCTTGGCGCTCTCCTGGGACTGGCTGAACTCCTCGGCGTTCTCCTGCGAGGACTGCTCCTCGGTCTTGCCGTCCGGGTAGAGCGTGTCGTGCGGCACGACCTTGTTGTCATGAGCCAGCCAGCCGTAGACGGCCTCGACCAGGTTCATGTTGTAGTCCGCACCGGTGACCCTGACCGTCGTCATGTTCAGATGGCCGGTCGTCGGGTAGGTCTTGTGCCCGGAGATCTGCAGCACGGGCTCGCCACGCGCCTCACCGAGAGTGTTCACCGTGGGGCCGGGCGACATCTCCGAGTACGGCACTTTGATGAGGACGCCCGCGCAGAGCAACGCGATGAGGATCAAGGTGGAGGCGAGCATCGTCGCGGTGCGGCGTGGCATGGAACGACAGTACGGGACGTGCCTGTCGGTGCACCGCCGGGGCCGGTCCGTACGAGGAGGGTCGGCATCCGCGTACTGGCCGGGGCGCGAGGAGCGCGCAGAGGGGGGTCAGACGGGCTCGGTTCCGGCGTGGGATTTCTCCATCGCCTCTCGGAACCGGCTGTAGCCGGCGAGTTCCGCTATGTCGCCGGTCGTGCGATTGCGGGCGGCCCAGCTCGCCCATATCGCCGCGCCGACAGCAGCGAAAAGCGGAATCAGCAGCCAGGTGAGTGCAGCCATTCCGTCCTCCCGTCCCCAAATGAGCGTCCGCAACTGACAGATCAGCAGATTAACCATCTGCGAGATCAACGCTCGGGGCAGGGGTGCGGTTACGCAAATCGGGGCGGATCCCCCCGACAGGGTTTCAGACACCCCGACCGGGCGACCCGTTCACCCGTTGGGGGCACCCTCCGGGGGCCGGCAGGCGCCGACCCGCCCTCCCGTCGCCCGACCGCCACCCCTCAACGAGGGCGCTACGCGCCGACCCACTCCTCGGTTCCGTCCGCGAACTTCTGGTTCTTCCAGATCGGGACCTCGTGTTTCAGGTCGTCGATCAGCTTGCGGCACGCCGCGAACGCCTCCCCGCGGTGCGGGCAGGAGACCGCCACGACGACCGCCAGATCGCCCACGGCCAGTTCGCCCACCCGGTGGACGGCCGCCAGCGCGCGGACCGGGAACTCGGCGACGACCTTGTCGGCCACTCGGCGCATCTCCGCCTCGGCCGTCGGATGGCACGAGTACCCCAGCGCGGCCACGTCCGCGCCGCCGTCGTGGTCGCGCACGGTGCCGACGAAGAGCGCGGTGCCGCCCGCCGAGGGGTCCCCCACGGCGCGGAACACCTCGTCCAGGGAGAGCGGGGTGTCACGGATCTCAAGCAGCCGGATCGGATCGTCCGCCGCCTGCTCGCCGGGGTGATCGGAGTGCGTCTGTGCCATGGATCCATCGTGCCGTACCGCACTGACATCGCGGTACAGCTCTTTCACCCCGTCACCCACACCCTCCGTAGGAGGGTCCTACAGCCCCCGGCGCTTGCGGGCCCTGCGGACCACCGCGGCCGCTCCCAGCAGGGCGACCGTCGCTCCGGCGGCTCCGGCGGCGGTGGCGTCCTTCCGGCCCAGCCGGCGCCCCGCCACGGTGTGTCGCCCCGCGGCCTCCTCCAGGAGCTCCGCGAGGACCTCCTCGTTGGTCCACTGCGGCCGCCAGCCCGCGTCGTGCAGCCGCCCGACGCTGACCACCCAGGGGTGCATCGTGTACGCCAGGTCGCCCGCCGGGGACGGGGTGAGCCCGATCCGGTGCAGCCGGGCCGCGGCGCCGAGCGCGACCGCCGAGGGCAGCTCCATCCGCCGGATGCCGCTGAGCTCCTCGACCTCTTCCTGTTCGAGCCACCCGTCGCAGCCGACCGCGAACTCCCCGTCGACCTTCTCCAGAGCCGCGTACTCCAGAGCGCTGCACAGGTCCTCGACGTGGCAGAACTGCCAGGTCGGACGGGATCCGGCGACCACCAGGAGGCGCGGCGACTCGAAGTAGCGGGTGAGCGCGGTGTCGGTGCCGCCGACCAGGACGGCGGGCCGGACCACCGTGACGTTGAGGCCGGGGTGGGCGCGCGGGGCGCGGCGGCCCAGGCGCTCGATCTCCAGCAGGTCGCCGACGCCGGTCGCCTCGGCGGTGGCCCGTAGCTCGGCGTCCTCGGAGAGCGGGATGTCGTTGTCGGGCAGCGCCCCGTAGACCATGGCCGAGGTGCACAGCACGACCCGGTGGACCCCGGCCGCGGCGGCCGCGGTCAGCACGGTCTGCGTACCGCGTACGTTGTACGCCGTACGGGCGGCCGCGTCGGTCTCCAGGTCGAGGTCGAGCGCCAGATGGACGACGACATCGGCGCCGCGCAGCTTCTCGGCGATCGCCGGGTCGCGCACGTCCAGGATGTGCCAGGTGGCCTCGGTCACCTCGCCCCGGCGCTCGTCGATGGCGATGACCTGCTTGATCTCCTCGGATGCGGCGAGCCGCGCGGTGAGCAGCGCGCCGATTCCGGCCGCGGCACCGGTGACCGCGACGACGGGACCCCGCGCTGCTGAGGGGGAAGGGTTTCGCGCTGCGCGAACCTGCGGATCTGGGGAACTCACCGGGCGTCTCCAGCGGTTGTCTTCAGTACGTACACGAATGACGCGTACGGACCAGGTGACGTCCATCCTGCCGCAGGCCAAGAGTCGGCGGAGCACCGAGCCCTTATCCGGCCCGGATGTCTACGCTGGTGGTGTTGGTGGGCAGTCGCCGTCGGCAGGAGCCGGCGGCCCTAGGAGCCGAGGAAACCCGTGAGTGACAACCCATTCGGATTCGGCCTTCCGCCGGAGGAGCCGGAGAACGGCGACGAGGGCAACGAGAAGGGCAAGGGCAACCAGGGCGGCCCGGCGAATCCGTTCGGGTTCGGTGCCGGGGCCGGCGGTGCGGACAATCCGTTCGCGGCGATGTTCGGTTCGCTGAACCCGAACGACCTGGGAGCGGCCTTCCAGCAGCTCGGCCAGATGCTCAGCTACGAGGGCGGTCCCGTGAACTGGGACATGGCCAAGCAGATCGCGCGCCAGACCGTGGCCCAGGGCACCGCCGACGGCACCAAGGACGAGAGCATCGGCCCGGCCGAGCGCGCCGCCGTCGAGGAGGCCGTCCGCCTGGCCGACCTGTGGCTGGACGGGGTGACGTCGCTGCCCTCGGGCGCGTCGACGGCCGTGGCGTGGAGCCGCGCGGAGTGGGTCGAGGCGACCCAGCCGGCCTGGAAGGAGCTCGTCGACCCGGTCGCCGAGCGCGTCGGCGCGGCCATGGGCGGCGTGCTGCCCGAGGAGATGCAGGCCATGGCGGGCCCGCTGATCGGCATGATGCGGTCCATGGGCGGCGCCATGTTCGGCCAGCAGATCGGTCAGGCCGTGGGCGTCCTGGCGGGCGAGGTCGTCGGCTCGACCGACATCGGACTGCCGCTCGGCCCGGCCGGCAAGGCCGCGCTGCTGCCGCTGAACATCGAGACGTTCGGCAAGGACCTGGGCGTCCCGAAGGACGAGGTCCGGCTCTACCTCGCCCTGCGCGAGGCGGCCCACCAGCGCCTCTTCGCCCATGTGCCGTGGCTGCGCTCGCACCTGTTCGGCGCGGTCGAGGGTTACGCGCGCGGGATCAAGGTCGACACGGCGAAGCTGGAGGACGCGGTCGGTCAGCTCGACGTGTCCAACCCCGAGCAGCTTCAGGAAGCCCTTCAGCAGGGCATGTTCCAGCCGGAGGACACCCCGGAGCAAAAGGCCGCCCTGGCCCGTCTGGAGACGGCTCTGGCACTGGTCGAAGGCTGGGTGGACGCGGTGGTCCACGAGGCCGCCAAGCCGCGCCTCACCTCGGCCGACGCCCTGCGCGAGACGCTGCGCAGGCGCCGGGCGACCGGCGGTCCCGCCGAGCAGACCTTCGCCACCCTGATCGGTCTCCAGCTGCGCCCGCGCCGGCTGCGGGACGCCTCGCGCCTGTGGGCCTCGCTCACGGACGCGCGCGGGGTCGACGGCCGCGACGGGCTGTGGGAGCACCCGGACATGCTGCCGACCGGCTCCGACCTGGACGACCCGGACGGCTTCGTCCACCGCGAGCAGCTGGACTTCTCGGAGCTCGACAAGATGCTCGGCGAGGCGGCTTCCCGCAGGGACGAGCCCAAGGACGGCCCCGGGGCCAAGGGCGACGACGGCAAGGGTGACGACAGCAAGGACGACGACGGCAAGTGAGCCTGCACGAAGACGCCGTCCTCGTCCTGAAGGCGTACGAGGACCAGCCCGAGCTGCGCCGGACGTATCTCGAACATCTGTCGGCGCACCCGGACGGGATGTGGAAGGCCTGCGAGGCCGGCCACCTCACGGCGAGCGCGCTGGTGATCGCCCCGGAGCGCGGGCAGGTGCTGCTGACGCTGCACCGCAAGCTGAACATGTGGCTGCAGATGGGCGGCCACTGCGAGCCGGAGGACGTCTCGCTGACGGCCGCCGCCCTGCGCGAGGCGACCGAGGAGTCCGGTGTGTCCGGTCTCACACTGCTGCCGGGCGGGCCCGTCCGGCTCGACCGGCACCCGATCCCCTCCCCCTGCAACTGGCACCTGGACGTCCAGTACGCGGCACTGGCCCTGCCCGGCGCGGTCGAGGCGATCAGCGACGAGTCGCTGGATCTGCGCTGGTTCGCCTACGACGAGGTGGCCGAGGTCGCCGACGACTCGGTGGTGCGGCTGATGAAGGCCGCGCGGGCCCGTCTCTGACGGCCTGACGGGCTGACGGACCGACCGGCAGTAACGGGTGAACGGGTAAGGGGCGGTCGCCAATGGCGACCGCCCCTTACCGACTACCGATGCCCGGTCAGCTCCAGGCGTTGCCCTGGTTCTGGGCGTGGGCGCCCTGCTGGCCCATGCCGTACTGGGCCCGCATGCCCTGGCCGATCACCGCGTTCTGCGGCGGCAGCACCTCGCTGGGCTGGACGAGCGCGAAACCCTGTCCGAGGAAGCTGAGCTCCCAGCCCTCGCCCGTGTTGCCACGGCGCCGCCACACGCCCGTGGAGTGCGTCTGCGCCTGCATCTGCACCCGCAGCGAGGTGGACCAGGCCACGATCGCGTCGGCGTCGGCGTTGACGTACTTGTCCGGGGTGACCTGGAGCATCAGCGGCTGGCCCGAGGTCATCAGGACGACCTTGCCGGTGCCGGTGATGTTGAGCTGGAACTTGCCGGTGCCGGAGATTCCGTACTGGCTGTCCACAGCGATGACGTCGTAGTGCAGTGAGGAGTCCATGGCCAGGACGTAGCCGCTGTCCACGGTCAGCCCGTCCCGGTCCACGTCCACTACGTGGACGTACTGCGCGAGGTTGGCGAGGTAGACGGTGCCCTGACCGGAGACGCGCATCAGGTCCAGGCCCTCGCCGGTGTGGGCGCGGGCCCGCTGATGGCCGTTCGACTGGTACTCGCCGTCGAACTCCATCAGCCCCTGGTAGGCGACCATCGAGCCCTTGCGGGCGAGGATGTCGTCGTGACCGGTGAGCACCACCCGCAGCATCTGCGAGTGGTGCGCGCTGTAGCGCTCCTGGGACTGCTGCTCGGTGTAGCTGAAAAGCGGGCTCTGCATGGTGTTCTCGCTCCCCCTCAGCCCCGGGCCCGCAGGCGGTCGGTGCTGTCCTCACTCGGCTGTACGACGACGATCCCCTGGCCCGAGAAGGCCATCTGGTACGCCTCTCCGCTGCCCCGGCCGATCAGCGAGGACGCCTTGAAGCTGCGCTTGCCCTTCACCTTGAGGTTCGGGGACCAGGCCACGAGGGCGTCCGGGTCGACGTACGTCTCGTCCTCGCCGCTTCCGCAGTCGACGACGACCGGCGTGCCGCGTGAGGTCAGGGCGACCCAGCCGGTGCCGGAGATCTTCACGTTGAACAGGCCCTGACCCGCGAACTTGGCGAGGCCCTTGACCCGCTCGACGCCCCACTGGAGGCTCGCGTCGAAGGCCAGCACATTGGTGCCGTTGACGGACAGCGCATCGTTGTTGAGCTGGACGACGACCACATTGGCGCCGTAGTCGGCGAGGTAGAGCAGTCCGTCGCCGGTGCACTTCATCAGCGGCGCGCCCTCACCGGTGATCCAGTCACGGGCGATCTGGCGCACGGCCGGCGGGTTCGGCTCGTACTGGATGAAGCCTTCGTAGGCGACCATCGAGCCCACGCGCGCGAAGAGGTCCTGTCCGGTGGCCATGGCCACCTTGACCATGGCGCTGCCGTGGTTCTCCATCCGGGCGGCGACGGGGGTGGGGGCATAGCCCGCGAGCTGCTGGTTCATTGTCCGGGCTCCCTCAGACCTCGTACGGCTGGACGACGATGAAGTTCCCGGGCGCGCCGCGGAACTGCAGGTTGACGGACTCGCCGCTGTGGCCGGGGTAGGCGTTGCGGCGCAGCCGCACCTGGCTGGAGACGATCACCTGCGAGGCGGACGACCAGGCCACGATCGCGTCGCTGTCCGCGAACGTGGTCGGGGTGACCGGGAGCACCACCGGGGTGCCGTGGGTCATCACCACGAGCGTGCCGGTGCCCTGGAACTGCATGGTGAACAGCGCGCCACCGGGGATGCCGTGGCCCTCGATGCGGCGGACCTCGTACTGGAGCGACTCGTCGAAGGCCAGGACGTGCTCGGCGGAGACACAGATGCCGTCGCCCTGGAGCTCGATGGGGTGCAGATGGGCGCTGTTCTCGGCGAGGAAGACCTGGCCTCGGCCGCTGCAGCGCATCAGCTGCATCTCCTGGCCGGTCGCGTTGCCGACGATCCGGCCGGCGAACCCGGCGCCCTTGTAGCCGAAGTCGACCTTGCCCTGGTACATCACCATGCTGCCCTGGCGGGCCAGCACCGGGGAGCCGCCGGCGCCGAGGTCGACCCGGACGAGCTGCTTGTTCTGCGGGGTCCAGCGCTGTCCGGTGGGCAGCTCCTTGTACTGCTGGATGGCGCCCGCGAGGCCGCCGCCGGGCTGCGGCATCCCTTGCGGGACACCGGGCTGCTGACCGTACGGGGCGGGCTGGCCGTAGGGGGCCGGCTGACCGTAGGGCGCGGGCTGGCCGTACGGGGCGGGTGCGCCGGGCGGCGGGGCCTGGCCGGGGTACTGACCCGGGACCTGGCCGTACGAGGGCTGCTGGGGCGGCTGTCCGTACGGGGCCGGGGGGGCCGGGGGCGGGACGGTGCCGGGCGGCAGGGTCATGGGCGCGGCGATGGTCGGCGCCGCGTGGATCTGCGGGCTGGGCGCCGGCGCCGGGGGCGGCGTGGATCCCGGCGGCGGCGGTGCGTAGTGCTGCGCGGGAGCCGGGGCCGGGGCGGGGCCGCCGAACTGCGGGGCCGGCTGCGGGGGCTGGGGCTGCTGCGGTGCGGCCGGGGCGCCGAACTGGGGCGCGGGGGCGGTCCGGGCGGGCGGGGAGAAGCCCGGAGCGGCGCCCTGCGGCTGCTGCGGCGCCGCGGGCTCCTCCTCGGCGACCTCGCCGCCGAAGTTCTTCAGCAGCGCCTCCAGACCGCCGTCGAAGCCCTGGCCGACGGCCGCGAAGCGCCAGACGTCCTTGAGGTAGAAGTCGCCCAGCATCACCGCGCGCTCGGTGCTGAACTCGGCACCCGTGAACGCGTATCTGACGACTTCTTCGCCGCCGGCGACGACTCTGATGTACCCGGAGCCGACCTGCGACATCTGGCCCGCGCCGTCGAGCGTCGCGGTGAACGAGAGCTTGTGGACGTGGGCCGGGACGCGGTCCAGGGTGATGCGGAACGACTCGGTGTCACCGGCCTGGGCGCCCAGGAGCTGGATGGACTCCTCGGGCGACTTGGGCTGGTTGAAGAAGATGAAATACCGGTCGTCGGACAGCTGCTCGTTCGCGTCGAGGCCGAAGCAGCTGATGTCGAAGGACAGCCCGGGGGCGCCGATCTGCACGCCTACATACAGATCCGTTCCCGCTGTCAGGTCACTGATCTTGGCCTTGTGGCCGCGCTGGAATTCCCTGGCCATGCGTAACGACCGTCCCCCATCCCGAGTGTGATTGGTCGCGCCAGGCTAACGGCTGCCTACGACAATCGGCCAAGCCGGTGGCACGCCGGTACGCATTCGGTACACGATCGGCGAGATCACTCTCCGCGAGCGGCGGGCAGATGGGGCAGCCGGTCGGCCGCCACCACCCCTTCGAGGTATCCACGCGCGCGTTCCGTACGGGGGTAGGCGTCGAGCAGCCGCCAGAAGCGGGGCCCGTGGCCCGGCACCAGGAGGTGGGCCAGCTCGTGGACGAGGACATAGTCGACGACGTACTCGGGCATACCCTGGAGCCGGTGCGAGAGCCGGATGCTGCCCTCCGCCGGGGTGCACGAGCCCCAGCGGGTGTTCTGGTTGGTGACCCAGCGCACCGAGGCGGGACGCGCGCGACCGTCGAAGTACAGGTCGGACAACCGCTCGGCGCGCTCCGTCAGTTCCGCGTCGCCCAGCATCCGCTTGCTCTCCTGGGCGGCGAGCTTGTCGAGCATCACGTTCACCCAGCGCTGCTCCTCGGCCTCGGACATCCGGGCCGGAATCAGCACGATGGTGCGGTCGCCCTCGCGGTACGCGGAGACCGTCCTGCTGCGCCGGGCGCTCCTGCGCACCTCGACCGCGCTCGTCGCATGACCGCGGGGCGGCGGACTTGTCGGACTGCGGGGCGGGCTTCCGGCACTCTGCAGTGGGTCGGCGGGCACGCCCCGACGTTACCCGCTGTCAGTGGGGGAAGTCCCGCCTCCGGGAGGGTTCACCCATGATCCATTCCGGGCGTGCACCATTTGAATGACTAATACCCCCGCCTGTGGACAACTTTCCGCACGAGTTCGCCGCACCCGGCATTCTGGCAACGGATCGCAGGACGGATCGTGACCGGACGAAGCATGGCGGCTCATGCCGGATGGCCCATGACCGGCTCGTGATCGGACGGTGGCTCGCGCCCGGAAGCGGACGCGCGGAACAACGGGGGTTGACATGCATCCGATGCTGAAGCCGGCACTGCGCCGGGCGTGGCGCGACCGGCAGACCGTGCAATTCGGGGTGACACCCGCGCGGGCGGTGGTGGTCTCGCCCGTGGACACTGCCACGGGGAGTTTCCTGGAGCTCCTGGACGGCACCCGCGGCCTGCCGCTGCTGTACGAGGAGGCCAGGGCCCTGGACCTGTCGCCCGGCCAAGTGGACGCGCTGGTGGAGCGGTTGACCGAGGCCGGGGTGGTCGACGACCCGACGGCCGGCGGCCCGGCGGCGGAGGCGCTGCGCGGGCGGGCCGAGGCGTTCGACCGGACCAGATCCGATCTGGCCTCGCTCTGCCTGGTCCATCCCGAACCGGGCGGCGGGGCGCAGCGGTTGGCGGCCCGCCGGTCCCTGAAGGTGCAGGTGCGGGGCGCGGGGCGGGTGGGGGCGACGATCGCCTCGGTCCTCGCCGCGTCGGGGGTGGGGCGGGTGGAGGTGCTCGACGGCGGGAGGGTGCAGCCGTGGGACGTGGCGCCCGGCGGCATGCCCGAGCAGGCGGTGGGCGAGCGCAGGGTCCCGGCGGCCCAGCAGCTCGTGCGGGGCGCGGCGCCGGGCCGTCCGCCCCGGTCCGGCGAGGGCGACGAGCCGACCGGGCTGTCACTGATCGTGGTGGCCCCCAGGGACGGGCTTGATGTGTACGCACCGGATCCGGTGACCGGCGCGGAGTGGGTGGCGGCGGGCATCCCCCATCTGTACGCGGGAGTTGTGGAGGCGACCGGGCTCGTGGGGCCACTGATCCTGCCCGGTGGCACCGGGTGCGCGGGCTGCCTGGCGCTGGAGCGGGCCGAGCGCGATCCCGGCTGGCCCCGGATGCTGGCGCAGTGGCGCTCGGGCCGCCGTCAGGGTGCCGTACCGGCCTGCGACCTGGCGCTCGCGACCGCCGTGGCGGGGCTGGCCGCGGCGCACGCACTGGCCTTTCTGGACGGCGACCTCCCGGCGTGTACGGGCACGCGTTGGGAGGCGTCGCTGCCGATGCTCGGCTGGCGGCCGCGGCGCCTCGGGGCCCGGCTCGACTGTCCCTGCGGCGCTGGTGGGAACAGTGAAGGGGAGGACACCTCGGGGGGCGCACGGCCGCAGGACACAATGGCCCGGTAACCGCTGTCAACGACGCACTGCCGCGAGGCGCGCGGCACGGCCGGCTGGGATTTGGAGGGGCGCATGTCTGATCTTCCCCGGAAGGCGGTCACCCGGACCGCCAAGTTGGCTGCGCTGCCACTTGGTTTCGCCGGGCGTGCCACCTGGGGCCTGGGCAAACGGATCGGGGGCAAGTCCGCGGAGATAGTCGGCCGCGAGATCCAGCAGCGCACCGCCGAGCAGCTCTTCAAGGTCCTGGGCGAACTCAAGGGCGGGGCGATGAAGTTCGGGCAGGCCATGTCCGTCTTCGAGTCGGCGCTGCCCGAGGAGATCGCCGGTCCCTACCGGGCCGCGCTGACCAAGTTGCAGGAGGCGGCGCCGCCCATGCCGACCCGTACCGTGCACGCGGTGCTCGCGGAGCGGCTCGGGGAGGAGTGGCGCGAGCTGTTCCTGGAGTTCGAGGAGAAGCCCGCCGCGGCGGCCTCGATCGGGCAGGTGCACCGGGCGGTCTGGCACGACGGGCGCGAGGTCGCGGTCAAGGTGCAGTACCCGGGCGCCGGGGAGGCGCTGCTCTCGGACCTGACGCAGTTGAGCCGGTTCGCCCGGCTGCTCGGGCCGCTGATCCCGGGCATGGACATCAAGCCGCTCATCTCGGAGCTGCGCGACCGGGTCTCGGAGGAGCTGGACTACGAGCTGGAGGCACAGGCCCAGCGGGAGCACGCGGCGGAGTTCGCGGACGACCCGGATGTGGTGGTACCCGATGTGGTCCACCAGCGCGACCAGGTCCTGGTGACCGAGTGGATCGACGGGACCCCGCTGTCCGAAGTGATCGCGGACGGTACTGAGGAGCAGCGCGACCGGGCGGGTCAGCTGCTGGCGAGGTTCCTCTTCTCGGGTCCGGCGCGGACCGGGCTGCTGCACGCGGACCCGCATCCGGGCAACTTCCGGCTGCTGCCGCCGGAGAAGGAGGACGGCGCATGGCGGCTGGGCGTGCTGGACTTCGGGACGGTGGACCGGCTGCCGGGCGGGCTGCCCCGGACGATCGGCGACTCGCTGCGGATGACGCTCGAAGGCGACGCCGAGGCCGTCTACGCGCTGCTGTGCGAGGGAGGCTTCGTGAAGGAGTCCATAGACCTCGACCCGGACGCGGTCCTGGACTATCTGCTGCCCATCATCGAGCCCGCGCAGGCGGACGAGTTCACCTTCACCCGTGCCTGGATGCGCGGGCAGGCGGCCCGGATCGCCGACCCGCGCTCCCCCGCGCACCAGTTGGGCAAGCAGCTCAATCTGCCGCCCGCGTATCTGCTGATACACCGGGTGACGCTCTCCACCATCGGGGTGCTGTGCCAGCTGGACGCGACGGTCCGGCTGCGGGACGAGCTGGAGCAGTGGGTGCCCGGGTTCCTGCCCGCCGATGTGGAGGAGCTGGGCGGGGTGGAGAACCTGATGATCCTGGACGCCGGGGAGCCGGACGACGAGGAGGACGAGCAGCCCGCCGGGGCGTGAGCTCCGTCGGGGCCGGCGGGGCGGGGCCGCGCGCGGGTCACCACCACACGGAGTCGAGTCTGCTCTCGATCGCCCGGAGGTTGGCGCGCGCGCAGGCGTCGCAGAAGTAGCGACGCTCACCGTTCTCGACGGAATAGGTCCAGGTCGGCGGAGTGCTCTCGGCGGGGGTGCCGCAGCGCGAGCACACAACGGTCTCGGCAACCGGCTGAGTCGGGTCGTCCATTTCGTGACGATACCGCCGCGGCCGGTGGTTGCGGGCACAACGCACCGCGGGGGCGGGTCCGTTCGGACCGGCCCCCGCGGGCTCATTCGTCACTTCGCGCTCTGTTCGGCGGTGCCGTCGTTACTGCATGACGGCCATGGCCAGGGCGCGGCGGGCACGCATCGACACGCGCTCGGCGCGGCGCTGCATCCGCCGGGCGGCGATCAGGCGAATGGCCTGCCGCTCGGCCTCGGCTTCCCGCATGCGCTCGTGCATATGGGCACGGGCGAGGGCTTCTGGCATGAGTTGCATTTCGAGGGTCCTGTTCTGACGCGAGGCGTTCGCGCCGGTGGTGGTGAAGTCTGGGGTCGCGGAGCCCATGAGCTCGCTGGCGGACGTCGTCATCGGGGCCTGCTTCTGGGGGTCGTTCGTGAGGGGGCGGTCGATGGTTCCCGGGCGGTTCATACAGCAACCGGGTTCTTGCGCGGGCGGCCACGCGGCCGCTTGCGGGCTACGACCACGCCCTGGACGAAGAGCTCGCCGCCCCAGACACCCCAGGGCTCGCGCCGCTCCTTGGCCCCGGCGAGGCAGGCCTCGACCAGCGGGCAGGTGCGGCAGAGGGACTTGGCGTACTCGACGTCTGCCGGGGACTCGGCGAAGAAGACCTCCGGGTCGAACGAACGGCAGGGGACGGGTACGCCGAGGTTCTCGATGGCGTCGTCGAGCGCGGTGAGCGCGGTGAGGGGAGTCAAGGCGGGGTCCTCCGTGAGACCGGGCGGGGGGATCGTCTGGGCGGGCGGTACGGACGGGGCGTGCGCTTCGAGTTGCACGGTGTTTTCTTCCTCGTCTTTGTTGTCGTTCCGGCCGGTCGGCCGGGTTTCGGCTGGTACCGAGACCCCTTCGCGCTGTCATCCCCGTTCGGGGACAAACAGAAGGGCCGCGGATCCCTGGTGGGGTTCCGCGGCCCTGAAGGCGCCTGCCTGATCCTGGATCAGGCTGGATCGCTCCAGGGTTCGAGCCCACGGAAGGCCCACATCGTGTGGTGCTGCGTCGTCTGCTTCTCGGCTCCGGCGCCGGCGGCCGCAAAGGCATAGGCCTGGGCCTGTCCCTTCACTACTGCTGCTTCCGGTGCCTGGGTCGGTCGCTCATTGCCGTTCCGCACGGGGAGGCTCGCCAGGGAGGACGGAATGACGACCGAGAGGCCGAGCAGACCGGAGACACCGGTGGACAGACCGGTGCGCTGGAGAGAGGAGCCGAGCGGGCAGGTGGCGACGACCGAGCGATCGGTCATTTTGGCGGTGCGGATGCTGGTGAAGTTCATGAAGCTGGTCACTGGTCTCGCCTCCTCTCGGCGTCTCGGGGAGCTGGGGCCCGGGGGCCTTGTCCCATGCGTATTCGGATAAGTACAGCAAGTAGAGCACGGACGCAGGGCCTTGAGAAGCCGCTGTTTCCGTGGTTAAGAACCTATGGGGATTCCTGGGGCGGGCGCAAACTATTTTTGCGACGAGTTTTCAAGAGGTCTCCTCGTCGCTCCCGCCAACCTCTTCACCTGCGCAGATGGCCAGGACATCGGTGCCGAAGCGGTCCAGCTTGCGGGCGCCGACACCTGAGATCACCGCGAGCTCCCCGCCGCTGGACGGCACGGCCTCCGCGATCGCCATCAGGGTCTTGTCGGTGAACACGCAGTACGGCGGCTGCCCCAGCAGGCTCGCCTGGCCCGCCCGCCAGTCGCGCAGCCGCTCGTACAGACCCTCGTCCATGTCGGAGGGGCAGTCCTCGCAGCGCATCAGCTTCATCTCACCGGCTTCGGTGAGCGTCTTGCCGCACACCCGGCACAGCACCGGGCCGCGCCGGGTCCGTCTGCGGGCGGCGCCCCGCTCGATCCCGCCCGTGGAACCCGCCGACGAGGAGCGGGCGCCGAGAGCCGCGGAGCCCGGCCGCAAACCGTTCAGGAAGCGGCTGGGGCGCCGCGACGGCCGTCCGCCGGGAGACCGCGAGAGCGACCAGGACAAGGCGAGGTGCACCCGGGCCCGGGTGACGCCCACGTACAGCAGTCGGCGCTCCTCCTCGACCTGCTCGTCGGTCTTCGCATATGTGATCGGCATCATGCCTTCGGTGAGACCGACCAGGAAGACCGCGTCCCACTCCAGCCCCTTCGCGGCGTGCAGCGAGGCCAGGGTGACGCCCTCGACCGTCGGCGCGTGCTGCGCGGCCGCGCGCTCGTCGAGCTCGGCCACCAGATCGGAGAGCGTCGCGCCCGCCTTGGCACGCGCGAAGTCCTCCGCAAGCCGGACCAGCGCCGCCAGTGACTCCCAGCGGTCGCGGACCGCGCCGGAGCCCGCCGGGGGCGCGGACGTCCAGCCCTTGGTGCCGAGGACGGCCCGGACCTGGGACGGCAGGTCCACGGCGTCGTCGAGCAGCGAGTCGTTGCCCCCCGCCCGGGCCGCGCCGCGCAGGGCGACGCCCGCCTCCCTGACCTCGGGCCGCTCGAAGAACCGCTCGGCGCCGCGCAGCTGGTAGGCCACGCCCGCGTCGGCGAGGGCCTGCTCGTAGATCTCCGACTGCGCGTTGATCCGGTAGAGCACGGCGATCTCGCCGGCCGAGATCCCGGAGGCGATGAGGTCGCGGATGCGCCGGGCGACGCCCTCGGCCTCGGCGGGCTCGTCCCCGTACTCCGTATAGACCGGCTCGGGGCCCGCCTCGCGCTGGGAGACGAGTTCGAGGCGGTGCTCGGCGGCGCGGCCGCGCGCCTGGCCGAGCAGGCCGTTGGCGAGGTGCACCACCTGGGGGGTCGAGCGGTAGTCCCGCACCAGCTTCACCACCGTCGCGTTCGGATGGCGGGTGCGGAAGTTCAGCAGGTGGTCGGGGGTGGCGCCGGTGAACGAGTAGATCGTCTGGCTGGCGTCGCCGACGACGCAGAGGCTGTCCCGCTCGCCGAGCCACAGCTCCAGGAGCCGCTGCTGGAGCGGGCTGACGTCCTGGTACTCGTCGACCACGAAGTGCTGGTACTGGCCGCGGATCTGCTCGGCGATGTCGTGCCGGTCCTGGAGCACGCCGACGGTGAGCAGCAGCACATCCTCGAAGTCGATCATCCCCCGGTCGCGCTTGAGCTCCTCGTACGCCCCGTAGATCTGGGAGATCTCGGCGGGGTCGCGCGGGGCGTCGCGCAGGGACTTGGCGACCGCCGCCGGGTAGTCGGCGGGGACGGTCTGGGTGACCTTCGCCCACTCGATCTCGCCCGTGACGTCCCGCAGCTCGCCCCGGTCGAGCCGGACGCGGCAGCGGGCGCCCGCCTCCGCGACCAGCTGGACCTTGCGCTCGACCAGCCGGGGCAGCTCACCGCCGACCGCCTTGGGCCAGAAGTACTGGAGCTGGCGCAGGGCGGCCGAGTGGAAGGTGCGGGCCTGGACGCCACCCGCGCCGAGCTGGCGCAGCCGGCCGCGCATCTCGCCCGCCGCGCGGTTGGTGAAGGTGACGGCCAGCACACTGCTCGGCTGCAGGATCCCGGCCCGTACCCCGTACGCGATCCGGTGGGTGATCGCGCGGGTCTTGCCCGTCCCGGCGCCGGCCAGCACGCACACCGGTCCGTGCAGGGCCGTCGCGACCTCGCGCTGCTCGGGGTCGAGGCCGTCGAGCACCGCGTCCGCCGACTCGGGGACCTGTGGGAAGAGCGAGGAGTGCGTTGCTGATGTCACCCCGCCATGCTGCCAGGTCGGCGGAGGCGGACGGGACGCGTTGTCCACAGGGGGCGGGATTGGTCGTACTAATGCGGGAATGGCGGCCCGGTCGCGTACGTTCTCCCCTTGGCGCTCACCCGCCGAGTTCCATCACCAAGATCCACCCATCGAGCCGAACATGAGGAGTGCGAGAGCATGCCGGGCACTGTGACGATGTACAGCACCACGTGGTGCGGCTACTGCCGTCGGCTGAAGAGCCAGATGGACCGCGAGGGCATCACGTACAACGAGATCAACATCGAGCAGGACCCGGAGTCGGCGGCCTTCGTCGAGAAGGCCAACGGGGGCAACCAGACGGTGCCGACCGTGCTCTTCGCCGACGGCTCGACGCTGACGAACCCGTCGCTCGCGCAGGTCAAGCAGAAGATAGGCGTCTGAGCCTCCGCTCCACGCGCGCGTAGAGGGCCCCCACCGCATCGGTGGGGGCCCTCCGTGTGCCCGGGCGCGTGGCCCGCCGGGCTCAGTGCGTGGGCCTGGGCAGCGGCTTGCCGTACCAGAGCTCGATGAGGCGGGCCGCGATCGAGATGCCGTACGGCGGCAGGACCTCGCCCGACTCGAAGGCGGCGCGCAGATCCTCGCGGGAGAACCAGCGGGCCTCGTGGATCTCCTCGCCGTCCACGTTGATCTCGGACGACGTGGCCTGCGCCATGAAGCCGAGCATCAGGCTGGACGGGAACGGCCAGGGCTGACTGGCGACGTACTCGACCTCGCCGACCGTGACGCCCGCCTCCTCGAAGACCTCGCGGCGCACCGACTGCTCGATGGACTCGCCGGGCTCGACGAAGCCGGCCAGGGTCGAGAAGCGGCCCTCCGGCCAGTGCACCTGGCGGCCCAGCAGCGCGCGGTCCTCCTCGTCCGTGACCAGCATGATCACGGCCGGGTCGGTGCGCGGGTAGTGCTCGGCGCCGCACGCCTGGCAGCGGCGGATGTGGCCGGCGGCCGCGATGACCGTGCGCTCGCCGCAGCGGGAGCAGAAGCGGTGCAGCCGCTGCCAGTTCTCCAGGGCGACCGCGTGGACCATCAGGCCCGTGTCCCGGGGCGACAGGAGCAGCCCGGCCTCGCGCAGGCCCGCCGCGCGCGCGGACTGGTCCATACGGCCCGGCAGGGAGTCCTTCTGGAGCGCGAAGTAGCTCACGCCGTCGTCGTCGGTGCCCAGGAAGTAGCGGTGGGTCTCGGTGACGGGGGCCTCGAAGGCCGGGGTCATCACCAGTTCCGTACGGCCGTCGGCGGTGTCGTCGATCAGGACCTGTCCGCCGGAGACCACGAAGACCCTGGTCGTCGGGTGGCTCCAGGCGGCCGCCAGCCAGGCCTCGTCCAGGCGGTGGTGGGCCGCGCGGTCGAGGCCGGTCGCCTCGGTGAGGCTGATGGGTGTGGCGAGGCCGATCAGCCGGTCCGCGGCGGCGTCACTGCTGGTGGTGCTCACAGGTGCTTCCAACTCCCCCGGGTGGATGGGTTCAGCGGTGTTCGTTCAGCGGCGGTGCTTGAGGGCCGCGCGCGGCCCGCGGCCCTTCACCGCCGTGCGGCGGCGAGGTCGCCCCACAGGTGGGCGGTCGTCTCGACGCCCTTGAGGAGGAGGTCGACCTCGACCTTCTCGTTGGGCGCGTGCCAGCCGTCGGACGGGACGGAGATCCCCAGGAAGAGCACTGGCGCGCCGAGCACGTCCTGGAGGTCGGCGGCCGGGCCGGAGCCGCCCTCGCGCGTGAAGCGGATCTTCTGGCCGAAGGCGCGGCCCATGGCCCGTACGACGGACTGCAGGGCCGGGTGGTCCAGCGGCGTCAGACAGGGGCGGGTGCCCGCGCTGAAGGCGATCTCGTGCCGGATGCCGGCCGGGACCTGGGTGGCGACCCACTCGGTGACCAGCTTCTCGACCCGTTCCGGGTCCTGCCCGGCGACCAGCCGGAACGACAGCTTCACCATCGCCGACGAGGGGATGACCGTCTTGCCGCCGGGGCCCTGATAGCCGCCGCCGATGCCGTTGACCTCGGCGGTCGGCCGGGCCCAGACGCGCTCAAGGGTCGAGTACCCGGCTTCGCCGTGGGGGGCGCGGGACTTGGCGGTACGCAGCCACTCGGCCTCGTCGAAGGGCAGCTCGGCGACGAGCTCGCGCTCGGCGTCCGTCAGCTCGGCGATGCCGTCGTAGAAGCCGGGCACCGCGACCCGCTCGTCGGCGTCGTGCAGCGCCGCGACCAGGCGGGCGGCGGCGGTGGCCGGGTTGGGCACGGCGCCGCCGAAGGAGCCGGAGTGGATGTCCTGGTCCGGCCCGTACAGCCGGATCTCGCACTCGGCGAGGCCGCGCATGCCCGTGCACACCGTAGGTGTGTTCTCCGACCACATGCCGGTGTCGGAGACGATCACGGCGTCGGCGGCGAAGCGGTCCGCGTGCGCTTCGACGAGAGCACGGAAGTTGGGCGAGCCCGACTCCTCCTCGCCCTCGACCAGGAGCTTGAGGTTGACGGCGGGCGCGGTGCGGCCGGTGGCGGCGAGGTGCGCCCGCACGCCCAGGGTGTGGAAGAACACCTGGCCCTTGTCGTCGGCCGCGCCCCGCCCGTACAGCCGGCCGTCGCGCAGCTCCGGCTCGAAGGGCTCGGTGTGCCAGCCGTCCTCGCGCGCGGCGGGCTGCACGTCGTGGTGGCCGTAGACGAGCACGGTGGGGGCCTCGGGGTCGCCGGAGGGCCACTCCGCGTAGACGGCCGGGGCGCCCGGGGTCGAGAGGACCTCGGTGACCGGGAAGCCGGTCTCCTTGAGCTTGGCGGCCAGCCAGTCGGCGCTGCGCCGTACGTCGCCGTCGTGCTCGGGCTGGGCCGACACGGACGGGATCCGCAGCCACTGCGCGAGGTCGTCGAGGAAGGCGGCGCGGTGCTGCTCGATGTACGCGCGCACGGTGTCCTCGACTGCGGTCTGGACGGCGCTGTCCGGGGTCTCGCTCATGCCATTGAGCCTATCCGGCCGGTGGTGGTGGCATGTCCGCCGGTGTCCCGGCCGGGCCTGGTGGGGGCACTGGCGCGGCCTCCTCGCGCGCGTGGCCGTGCTCACCGCCCCGTGCGCCGGTGCCGCTCGTCCCGCCCATCAGGATCCGCTCCAGCTCGGCGCGGCCCGGCAGACGGGCGGGGCGGACCGTGTCCCCTGTACGTACGTACAGGAAGGCGGCCGTCACGGATTCCAGCGGGACGCCGTGCTGCTCGGCCCAGGCGAGGCGGTAGACGGCGAGCTGGAGCGGGTCGCCGGTGGCACCGCGGCCGGTCTTCCAGTCGACGATCTCGTACGTGCCCGCCCTCTCGCCCGGGTACACCGCGTCGATACGGCCGCGGACCGCCCGGCCCGCCAGCGTGACCTGGACCGGCGCTTCGATGCGGAGCGGGGTGCGCCGGGCGTACGGGGAGCGCTCGAACGCCTCCTTGAGGGCCGCCAGGTCGCGCTCGTCCGCGATGTCGGCGTCGCTCTCGTCGCCGCCGGGGAGCTCGTCGGGGCCGAGCATGGGCAGCGGCAGCTCCTCGAAGCGGGACTCCACCCAGGCGTGGAACCGGGTGCCGCGGCGGGCTGCCGGCTGCGGCGGCTTCGGCATCGGGCGGGCCAGCTCCTGGGCGAAGCCGTCCGGGTCCGCGGCGAGCCGCAGCAGGTCGGAGGCGGTGAGCGAGGGCGGTACCTGTACCTCGCGGCTGGTGGCGCGGGCGCGGCGGAGCTCGGTGGTGAGAGCCTCCAGGTCGCGGTCCCAGGAGGCGATGGCGCGGCGCTCCTCGGGGGTGAGGACGCGCTGCGGGGCGGAGTCGGTATGGGGGCGGGAGGGCTGGGCGGGCACGTCGGCGCGCGCGTGGCCGTCGGCCGGTGCCGGGCGCTCCGCCGGTGCCGGGCGCTGAGTCGGTGCCGGGCGCTGAGTCGGTGCCGGGCGCTGAGTCGGTGCCGGGCGCTGAGTCGGCAGGCTCTCCCAGCCGTCCTCCAGCGCGGAGAGGGCGTCCAGGTCGTCCGCGTCCCCGAAGGCGTCGAAGTCGTCGAAGTCGTCGGGCGGGAACGGGTCGTCTTCGTAGAAGCCGTCCTCGTGGAACCCGTCTCCGGAAGGGAAGTCGGCCTCCACGCGCGCGTGGACCGAGTCGTGCCGCGCGTAGTGCGGCTCGGCATCGGCCGCCCCCTCCGCGTCCAGGTACGCCAGGACCGTCCCGGCCGCCGTCCGTCGGCGTGCCAGCGACGTGGGGTCGAGCGGGAGCGGCCACGCGTGCGTGGCGGCCGACTCGCTCAGGGCCGGGTTCTCGGCGTCCTCGGCCGGTGCGTCGGCCCAGACCTCGATCTCGCCGTGGCCCGCCTCGCAGTGGGCGTACAGCGCCGCCAGGAACTCGGACGGGCCGCGTGGCTTCTTCTGGGTCGGGCCCCACCAGTGGCCCGAGCCGAGGAGCAGCGAGCGGGGACGCGTGAACGTGACGTAGCCCAGGCGCAGTTCCTCGGTGTGCTGGTGCTCCTTCAGCTCCTCCTTGAAGGCCTTGAGGCCCTTGGCGTCCCACTCCGGAGTGGCCGGGAGGGTCGGGGCGTCGCCGCGCAGCGCGTGCGGAAGGACCTTGGCCTGGGCCGTCCAGGCCTCCCGCGACTGGGTGGAGGGGAAGGTTCCGTTGACCAGGCCGGGGACGGCGACCACGTCCCACTCAAGCCCTTTGGACTTGTGGGCGGTGAGCACCTTCACCGTGTTCTCGCCGCCGGGCAGGGTGTTGTCCAGGCCCTTCTCGTACTGGGCGGCGGTGCGCAGGAAGCCGAGGAAGGCGAGCAGCGAGGCCTCGCCGTCGAGGGCCGCGAACCCCGCGCCCATGTCCAGGAAGTTGGCGAGGGTCTCGCGGCGGCGGGCGGCCAGGGCGTGCGGCGAGGCCGAGAGCTCGACCTCCAGGCCGGTGGTGGTGAGCACGCGGTGGAGCACATCCATGAGCGGATCGGCGAGCGAGCGGCGCAGATCGCGCAGCTCGGCGGCGAGCCGGGCGAAGCGGACCCGTGCCTCGGCCGAGAACGGCAGCCCGTCGTCCTGGCCGTCGCCCGACTCCAGGAAGGTGTCGAGCGCGTCCGCGAGGGAGATCACCTCAGCCGGGTCGACGCCCTCCACGGCGTCCGCGAGCCGCTGGGCCGGGTCGTCGGACCCGGCCCTCTCACGCCGTACGAGATGGCGGGCGCGGCGGCCGAGCAGGGCGAGGTCGCGGGGGCCGATGCGCCAGCGCGGGCCGGTCAGGACGCGCACGAGCGAGGCATTGGCGCCCGGGTCCTGGAGGACTTCGCAGACCGCCACGAGGTCGGCGACCTCGGGAAGGTGGAGCAGCCCGGAGAGGCCGACGACCTCCACGGGGATGTCGCGCGCGACGAGCGCGCCCTGGATCTGCGGGAAGTCCCCCGCGGTCCGGCACAGGACGGCGATCTCGCCGGGCTCCTTGCCGGTCCGGACGAGGTGCGCGAGGGAGTCCGCGAGCCAGTCGATCTCTTTCTCGTGGGTGTCGAGCAGGGCGATGCGGACCGTGCCGTCGCGCTCGGCGCCGGGGGCGGGGCGCAGCGCCTCCACGCCCGCGTGCATCGCGCGCAGCGGCGCGGCCAGCGAGTTGGCGAGGTCGAGCAGTCGGCCGCCGCTGCGGCGGTTCTCGCTGAGCGAGTGGCGGGTGGCCGGGCGGCCGTCCGCGTACGGGAAGTGGCGCGGGAAGTCGTCGAGGTTGGCCACCGAGGCGCCACGCCAGCCGTAGATGGCCTGGCAGGGGTCGCCTACGGCGGTCACGGCGTGTCCGGTCCCCTCTCCGAACAGGGCGGCGAGCAGCCGGCGCTGGGCGACCGATGTGTCCTGGTACTCGTCGAGCAGCACGACGCGGAACTCGTCGCGCAGGATCCGGCCGACCTCGGGGCGGGTGAGGGCGAGCTCGGCGGAGAGCGCGATCTGGTCACCGAAGTCGAGCAGGTCACGGGACTTCTTGGCATCCCGGTAACGGACGGTGAGGTCGAGGAGTTCCAGCCGCCCCTCGGCCGCTTCGGGCACCTTGCGCAGATCCGCGTTGCTGAGCCTGGCGCCCTCCAGCGCCCGGAGCAGCTCCTGGTCGTACGCGCGCAGCTCCTCCGGTCGTACGAGGTGCTCGGCGAGCTCCGCGTCCAGCGCCAGCAGGTCGCTGACGAGGGAGGCGAAGGACTTGGTCAGCGCGGGGTAGGGGCCGGGCGCCTCGCGCAGCACACGGGCCGCGAGCTGGTAGCGGGTGGCGTCCGCGAGCAGCCGGGAGGTGGGCTCCAGCCCTATCCGCAGACCGTGATCGGTCAGGAGCTGTCCGGCGAACGCGTGGTACGTCGAGATCCGGGGCTCGCCCGGGGGGTTGTCGGGATCGATCGCGTCCGGGTCGGTGATGCCCGCGCGGACCAGCGCCGTCCGGACCCGCTCGGCGAGCTCGCCCGCGGCCTTGTTGGTGAAGGTCAGGCCGAGGACCTGCTCGGGGGCGACCTGCCCGGTGCCGACCAGCCAGACCACCCGGGCCGCCATGACGGTGGTCTTCCCGGACCCGGCGCCGGCCACGACGACCTGCGGGGCGGGCGGGGCGGTGATGCACGCCGTCTGCTCCGGGGTGAACGGGATGCCGAGGAGCTCCTTGAGCTCTTCGGGGTCGGTGAGGATGGGCACCCCAGAGAGGCTAACGGGGACCACTGACAACCGTGGTCCCCGATCGCGCTGGTGTGAGACTCCCCGCACCCCCGCCCGGAACGCGGCCGGCCGTCAGGCCTGGCTCGTGCCCGGGCGTCGGTCCTTCAGCCGGCGTCCGGCCTCAGGCCTTCAGCCCGCCGGTCCCTCCGGAGCCGGAGCCACCGTCCGGCGTCACGCCGAGCTTCTCCAGGTCCATGACCTGATCGGCGGGCGGAGGAGTGATCGTCACCGGCTTGTCGTAGTCACTGAAGGTGACGGTGCCCGGCTCGTCGCCACCCGTCTCGGCGACCTTCAGCAGACGGGCCGGCCCCTGCTTGGCGACGTACATCGTCACGGCGGAGCCGTCGCTCTTCTTCTTGGTCAGCGTGACCGCGCGCACACCGGCGACGACGGTGTCGGCGCCCTTGGTCATCCCCGTGCGGTCGTCCTTGTCGTCGTCCATGCCCGCGACGAGCTCGGAGAGCACGCAGAACTGGCCCATGTCGTCGTCGGAGCTCTTGCCGTGGCGCTTCTTGGACTTCGAAGGGGCCTGCGTCGGCATCTTCATCCAACGGCCCTTGAGGACCTCGACCATGGCGTCGGTCTCCTGCTTCGAGGTGCCGTCCTCCTTGGCCATGGCCCGGTAGAACTCCTCGTCGCCCTTCATGTAGTAGGCCTTGGCGTCGGCCTTGAGTATGCGGGCCGTGCCGCTCTTGACACGCACGCTGCCGGAGCAGTTGCCCACCCGGGTGACCGTGACCTCCAGGCTCATGTGCTCACCGTCGGAGATGCCCGACCCCGCCACCTTCACGGTGTTCGCCGCCTTCGTCACGCCGACCGCCTTCTCGGCGATCGCGTCGGGGGTCATCCCCGCGAACGGGTCCACGGGGGTCGCGGAGGCTGTCGCGGACGGCTTCCTGGCCTCGGAAACGCCCTTGGCCCTGTTGTCACCTTCCTTGCCGCACCCAGCAAGACCGGCGACAGCGGTCGTACCGACCACCGCGACGACCAGGACGTTCCGACTGACCCGCATGCGTCTCTCCTCAGGACTGGTGAACCGGAGACATCGTGCGACTGTCGTGCCCCCGTCACTACAGCGGCCCTCCGCCCCAAAACGTCACTCCAGCACCTGCCGCCCTTCCGGCTGGGCGGAGCACGACGTACGGAAGGTGCAGTTCGTGCAGTGCTGGCCCGGGTTCGGCGTGAAGTGCTCGTCCAGGACGCGGCCCGCGGCCGTGGCCAGGAGGTCGCCGACCCACTCCCCCGCCAGCGGCTCCTGCGCCTGGATCTTCGGGTACGCCTCGCCGCCCTCCTTCTTGGGGGCGGGCTGACGCAGATGGACCAGCTCGGCGCCGCCGGACGCGGGGCGCTCGCCCGCGAACGCCTCGTCGACCGCGCCCCGCTCGACCGCCAGCTGATAGACCGCCAGCTGCGGATGCGCGGCCACCTCGTTCGCGGTGGGTGCCTGCTTGCCGGTCTTGAAGTCGACGACATAGGCGCGGCCCGCCTCGTCCTGCTCCACCCGGTCCATGGAACCGCGGATGCGGACCTCGTACTCGCCCGCCTCCAGCGTCACGTCGAAGTCGTGCTCGGTGGCTACGGGGGTGCGGCCCGTCCGGTCGAGCGTGTGCCAGCGCAGGAAGCGCTCCAGCGCCACGCGCGCGTTGTCCTTCTCCTGGGCCGACTTCCAGGGCGCGTCGAAGGCCAGCGCGTCCCACACCGAGTCCAGCCGTTCCATCAGCACGGCCAGGTCGGCGGGCGTACGCCCGGAGGCGACCTCGTCCGCCAGTACGTGCACGACATTGCCGAAGCCCTGCGCGGCGGTCGCGGGCGCGTCGGCCTTCACCTCGCGGCCCAGGAACCACTGCAGCGCGCAGGTGTTGGCGAGCTGGTCGAGCGCGCTGCCGGAGAGCACGACCGGGTGATCTCGGTCGCGCAGGGGAACCGCGGAGCGCGTCGGCTCGTTCAACCCCCACCAGCGGTCCGGGTGGGCGGCGGGGACGAGCGGCTGGCCCTCGTCGTCGGTGAGGGCCGCGAGGCGGGCGAGGCGGCGGGCGGCGGCGTCCCGCAGCGGCTCGGACGCCTCCGGGTCGACGGTGGTGGCGCGCAGCTCCGCCACCAGAGCGGCGACGGCCAGCGGGCGGCGGGGCCGGCCGGTGACGTCCTTCGGCTCCTCGCCGAGCTCGGTGAGGAAGCGGGAGGGCTGGTCGCCGTCGTCGGCCGGGGCCTTGACCGCCGTCACGACGAGACGGTCGCGCGCGCGGGTGGCGGCGACGTAGAAGAGGCGGCGCTCCTCGGCCAGGAGGGCGCCGGGGGTGAGCGGTTCGGCGAGGCCGTCGCGGCCGATGCGGTCGGCCTCCAGGAGCGAGCCGCGGCGGCGCAGGTCGGGCCAGAGCCCTTCCTGGACGCCCGCGACGACGACCAGGCTCCACTCCAGGCCCTTGGAGCGGTGGGCGGTCATGAGGCGTACGGCGTCGGGGCGCACGGCGCGGCGGGTGAGGGTGTCGGCGGCGATGTCCTGGGCGTCGACCTCCTCCAGGAAGTTGAGCGCGCCCCGGCCGCCGGTGCGCTCCTCGGCGCGCGCCGCGGTGTCGAACAGCGCGCACACCGCGTCCAGGTCGCGGTCGGCGTTGCGTCCGGCCGTGCCGCCGCGCAGCGCGGCGCGTTCGAGGCGCTGGGGCCACGGGGTGCCGCTCCACAGCTCCCACAGGGCCTCGGCCGCGGTGCCGCCGCCCTCCAGGAGCTCGCGGGCCTTGCGCAGCAGCGCGCTCAGACGCTGGGCGCCCCGGGCGTACGCGGGGTCGTGCGCGACGAGCCGCTCCGGCTCGGCGAGCACGCGCGCGAGGAGGACGTCGGAGGGCGGCGGCACCCGGTTGCCCGCCGCCCGCTCCTCGTCGCGCAGGGCGCGGCCGAGGCGGCGGATGTCGGCGCTGTCCATGCCGCCGAGGGGCGAGGTGAGCAGGTCGAGGGCGGTTTCGGGGTCGAGCCAGGTGGGCGGGGTGTTATCGGCCGCCTCACTGTCGGCGGTCGCGCCACCGCTCTCCTCGGCCCCCTCCGCCGGACCCAGCAGCGCCGCCGTCGCCACCGCCCGCAGGGCCGTCAGCAGGGGCGTCACCGCGGGCTCGTGGCGCAGGGGGATGTCCGTGCCGTCCACCTCCACCGGAACGCCCGCCGAGGTCAGGGCGCGGCGCAGGGCCGACAGGGCGCGGGTGCCCGCGCGGGTCAGGACCGCCATGTCGTGCCACGGAACGCCCTCTTCCAGATGGGCGCGCCGGATGATGTCCGCGATGTTCTCCAGCTCCGTGGAAGCCGTCGGGTAGGTGTACGACTCGACGCGCCCGCCCGCGCGTACCGCCGCCAGCTCGCGGTGCGCCCGTACCTTCTCGGACGGCAGGCGCGGCATCGGCATCCGCCGGGTCAGCAGCCGGGTCGCCTTGAGGAGCGCCTCGCCCGAGCGGCGCGACGTCGTCAGCACCTCGACCGGCGCCGGAGTGCCGTCGGCACGCGGAAACGTGTCCGGAAAGTCGAGGATCCCGTTGACGTCGGCGCCCCGGAACGCGTAGATCGACTGGTCCGGGTCGCCGAAGGCGACCAGCGTGCGCCCCCCGCCCGCGAGGGCCCGCAGCAGGCGGACCTGAGCCGGGTCGGTGTCCTGGTACTCGTCCACGAACACCGCGTCGTACGCATCGGCCAGAGCGGGCCCGTACGAGGGGGCGGAGGAGGAGATGTGGGACGGCGTGCCGGAGTGCGGCGCGCGCTCGGCGAGCAGCACCGCCCGGTGGACCAGCTCCGCGTAGTCCAGTACGCCCTGGAGGTCGAGGACATCGAGATATTCGGCCAAGAACGCGGCCGCCGCACGCCAGTCGGGGCGGCCGGTGCGCCGGGCGAAGTCGGCCAGCGCGTCCGGCCCCAGGCCCAGCTCCCGGCTGCGGGCGAGCACCGCGCGCACCTCGTCGGCGAAGCCGCGCGTGGTCAGACAGGCGCGCAGTTCGTCGGGCCAGCGGACGGGGGCGAGCCCCTCGCGCTCCAGGCCGAGCTGACCGGCCAGCAGATCGCGCACGGCCACGTCCTGCTCGGGGCCGGACAGCAGCCGCAGCGGCTCGGCGAACAGGTCGGCGTCCTGGTGGGCGCGGACCAGGGCGTAGCAGTAGGAGTGGAAGGTGGTGGCCTGCGGGCCCCGGGTGCCGCCCAGGCGCAGCGCCATCCGGTCGCGGAGCTCCACCGCCGCCTTGCGGCTGAAGGTGAGGACGAGGATCCGCTCGGGGTCGGTCCCGGCGGCCACCCTGGCCGCGACCGCCTCGACGAGCGTCGTGGTCTTGCCGGTGCCCGGTCCGGCGAGGACGAGCAGCGGCCCCCGGCCATGGTCAACCACCGCCCGCTGCCGTGCGTCCAGCAAAGGGGGGTCCACCGGCTTCAGCGGGGTACGTACCAGTCGGTACGCGCCGGCGGACCGCCGTCGTACCTGGGGGTACGTCGTACGCCCGGTGAAGGAGGAGGAGCTCACGTGGATCGCCGGTCCTGGTGGGTGTGCTGATGATGAGGGTGCGGACGGGGGCCGTGCCGACTGTCGACGGTACGCCGAAGCGCGGCCGGCACGCAGCGGGTCATCCGTACGGGCCTGCGGCCGCCCCCGGCGACGCCCGATGGCCGAAGCTGTCAGATATGAGCCGCCCCGCCGCCGACCTCGCACTCCGCGCCGGCCGCCCGCGCGGCGACCGCTGTCTCTCCGGCGCGCGCAGAACGGCTCCCCGCGCCATCGCCACCTTCCGCGCCGCCGTCCCAGCGCGCACGGCGCATGTCGAGGCGCGGCAGATGCCCCTCGGCGGCGCGGCTCGCCTCGCGCAGCGGCGTGGACTCCTCCCGGTAGTGGCCGAGGGCGCGCAGCTCGTGGCCCGGCAGCAGCGCCCCGTCCGAGCGCACCACGCGCCACCACGGCGCGGCGGCGCCGTACAACGCCATGACGCGTCCGACCTGGCGGGGACCGCCCTCGCCCAGCCATTCGGCGACGTCCCCGTACGTCATCACCCGGCCGGGCGGGATCTGCTCGGCGACGTCCAGCACCCGTTCGGCATACTCCGGGAGTTCCGGAAGCTCATCGCTCACCCTGTCCATCCTGCCGTACGCCACCGACAGTGGAGCGGGGAGCAGGCTCCCGTTGGCCGCGCGCACCATGGCCACAGGGCGCGCATCACACGGCGTACGCCCTCTCGACGCACCCTGATGCCCCCTTGCGGAGCCCGGTCATGCCACCATCATGCGGGCGGTGACCGTTGATACGAGAGCACGAAGACCAGACCGGCGAGACAGCGGACCAGACGGCGAAGGAGCGGGGCGTGCAGCCACCCGAAGCGGCGGCCGGCAGCACCCCGGAGACGGGGGCGCGGTCCGACGTACCCGCTTCCGGCGCGAAGGCCGCGCCCAGCCGGCCGGCCGCGCCCGAGGCCCCGGCCGGCTCCCCCGCGCCCGGCGCCAGGGCCTCGTCCGTGCCCCCCTCCGGCGCCACGGCCACCTCCGCGCTGCGCGGGGCGGCGGAGGAAGGATCCGGGTCCCGCTTCGAGGCCTGTGAGAGTTCGGGGGCCATCGAGCGTGTCTCCGTGGACGAACCCCTGCTCCCCGCGCGCGTGCACCGCCCCTCCGACCTCGTACGGCTGATCAGCGGCGTACTGGCCATCGCCATCGTCCTCACCATCGCCGCCATCGCCCACCACACCACGTCCGGCCTCGAACAGGACATCAGCAAGGGCTCGGACCAGGCGCCGGACGTACTGATCCGGCTGGCCGGTCTGGTCTCCTCCATCGCCGTACTGATCCTGCCGGTCGCCTTCGCCATCGAGCGGCTGATCAAACGCGACGGGCTGCGCATCGCGGACGGTGTACTCGCGGCCGTGCTCGCCCACGGAGCCGCCCTCGCCACCGATCTGTGGGTGGCCAAGTCGGCGCCCGAGTCGATCACCAGCGCGCTCACCCAGCAGTCCGGCACGGGCGGTCTCACCGACCCCGTGCATGGCTATCTCGCCCCGGTCATCGCCTATATGACGGCCGTCGGCATGGCCCGCAGACCGCGCTGGCGGGTTGCCCTGTGGGCGGTCCTGCTGCTCAACTCGTTCGCCGTGCTCGTCGGCGGCCAGACGACCGCGTTCTCGATCCTCGTCACGGTCCTGCTCGGCTGGACGGTCGCCTACGGAACGCTGTACACGGTGGGGTCGCCCAACGTCCGGCCCACCGGCCAGACCCTCCTCGCCGGGCTGCGCAACGTGGGCTTCCGGCCGCTCACCGCGATGCGCGCCGAGGATGTCCCGGACTCCATGGAGCAGGGCGACCGGGGCCGCCGCTACTTCGTGACCCTGGAGGACGCGCCGCCGCTCGACGTCACCGTCGTCGACCGCGAACAGCAGGCCCAGGGCTTCTTCTACCGGGTGTGGCGGCGGCTGACCCTGCGCTCCATCACCACCCGCCGCTCCATCCAGTCGCTGCGCCAGGCCCTGGAGCAGGAGGCGCTGCTCGCGTACGCGGCGATCGCGGCCGGGGCGCACGCGCCGAAGCTCATCGCCACCTCCGAGCTCGGCCCGGACGCCGTGATGCTGGTGTACGAGCACACCGGCGGGCGCTCCCTGGACTCGCTGGCCGACGAGGAGATCACCGACGATCTGATGCGCAGCGCCTGGCGGCAGGCGCGCGCGCTGCAGTCGCGGCGCATCGCCCACCGCAGGCTCGCGGGGGACGCGATCCTGGTGGATCGTTCCGGCACGGTCATCCTCACGGATCTGCGCGGCGGCGAGATCGCGGCCGGCGATGTGGTCCTGCGCATGGACATCGCGCAGCTCCTGGTCACCCTGGGGCTGCGGGTCGGCGCCGAGCGCGCGGTGGCCGCCGCCGTGGACGTGCTCGGCCCGGACACCGTCGCCGACAGCCTGCCGCTGCTCCAGCCGATCGCGCTGACCCGCTCCACGCGCGCGACGCTGCGCCGTCTGGCGCGCGAGCAGGCGCAGCGCGAGCGCGAGGCCGTCATCGAGGCCTCGCTCGCGGCCAAGGAGGTACGGGCAGCCGAGGCGGCGGAGGCCCGACAGCGCGAGGCCGAGGTGCCGAGCGCACCCGAGCAGCCGTCTGCCGCCGGGGACGAGCGCAAGGCCGTACGGGCCGAGAGCAAGGCCGTGCGCGCCGAGAAGAAGGCCGAGAAGGAAGCCATCGACGAGGCACTGGAGAACGTGCGCGAGGACGATCTGCTCACCCAGATCCGCGCCCAGGTGCTGCTGATCCGCCCGCAGGCGCCGGTGGAGCCGGTGCGCCTGGAGCGCATCAAGGTGAAGACCCTGCTGACGTTCGTCGCCGGTGCCATCGCCGCGTACTACCTGCTGGTGCAGATCACCCACATCAAGTTCGGCGATCTCGTCGCGAACGCGCAGTGGGGCTGGGTGGCGGCGGCCGTGCTCTTCTCGGCGCTCTCCTACCCGGCGGCGGCGGCGAGCCTGCTGGGCTTCGTCCCTGAGAAGGTGCCGTTCAGACGGGCCGTGATCGCGCAGGTCGCGGGCTCGTTCGTGAAGCTGGTCGCCCCGGCGGCGGTCGGTGGTGTCGCCCTGAACACCCGGTTCCTCCAGCGCGCGGGGGTCCGCCCCGGCCTCGCGGTGGCGAGTGTGGGCGCCTCGCAGCTCTTCGGACTCGCCTCGCACATCTCGCTGCTGCTGGTCTTCGGCTATGTGACGGGCACCGAGAAGACGCCGGACCTGTCGCCGTCCCGGACCGTGATCGCGGGTCTGCTCACGGCGGCGGTGCTGATCCTGGTGGTCACCACCATCCCCTTCCTGCGGAAGTTCGTGGTCACCCGGGTCCGGTCGCTGTTCGCCGGAGTGGTGCCGCGCATGCTGGACGTGCTCCAGCGGCCCCAGAAGCTGCTCACCGGCCTCGGCGGAATACTACTGATCACGGGCACCTTCGTGATGTGTCTGGACGCGTCCATCCGGGCGTTCGGCTCCGGCGACAACACCCTCAGCTACGCGAGCGTCGCGGTCGTCTTCCTCACCGCCAACGCACTGGGTTCGGCCGCCCCGACGCCGGGCGGTGTCGGGGCGGTCGAGCTGGCGCTCTCCACGGCCCTGACCATCGCGGGCCTGCCGGCCGAGACGGCGGCCTCGGCCGTGCTGCTCTACCGGCTGCTCACCTTCTGGCTGCCGGTGCTGCCGGGCTGGCTGTGCTTCAACTACCTGACCCGCAGGGGCGAGCTCTGACAGACCCGCGCAGGGACCCCGGCCACCCGCATGGCCTGCGGTTTCGCGCGGGTCCCGGCTGACGGGCCCACGATGGGGAGCATGGAGAACTCCGCCGCCCTGCGTGCCGCCTCTCTCGCCACCGCCACCGCCGCCGTGCTGCTCGCCGCCACCGGGTGCTCCGACAGCGGGACCAAGGAGTCGTCCCCGGCCAAGGCGTCGGCGCTCGCCTCCCAGAAGCTGAACTGGAAGAAGTGCGGCGCGCCCTCCCAGGCGGAGGGAAGCGGGGACGCGCCCTCGCCGCCGCCCGGCGGGGGCGAGTGGAAGTGCGCCACCATGCGCGTGCCCCTCGACTACGACAAGCCCGACGCCGGGTCGGTCGAGCTCGCGCTCATCCGGGCCGAGGCCCGCGAGAAGGACAAGCGCATCGGGTCGCTGATCTTCAACTTCGGCGGCCCGGGCGGCTCCGGGGTGACCACCCTGCCCGCCGCGGCGGGCGACTACGACAAACTCAGGGCCCGCTACGACCTGGTGAGCTTCGACCCGCGCGGGGTCGGCTCCAGCGCACCCGTGGAGTGCGAGAGCGACAGCCAGCTCGACCGCTACTTCGCGCAGGACTTCACACCGGACGGCGCGGCCGAGGAGAAGTCCCTCACCGACAACATGAAGTCGTTCGCCGCGACCTGCCAGTCCAACTCGGGGCGGGTCCTTCCCCATGTCGGCACCACCAGCGCCGCGCGCGACATGGACCTGATGCGCCAGGTGCTGGGCGACGACAAGCTGTACTACTTCGGCATCTCCTACGGGACCGAACTGGGCGGGGTGTACGCCCACTTGTTCCCCAAGAACGTCGGCCGGGCCGTCTTCGACGCCGTCGTCGACCCCACCAGCACCGCCGAGCAGGGCGCGCTCGGGCAGGCCAAGGGCTTCCAGCTCGCCCTCGACAACTTCGCCCAGGACTGCGTGGACCGGGGCGACAGGTGCCAGCTGGCGGGATCGAACCCGAAGGAGGTCGAGGCCGGCATCGTCAAGCTCCTCGCCGGCCTCGACAAGCAGCCCGTCCCGGGCAGCGGCACCCGCATGCTGACGCAGACCGAGGCGACCAACGGCATCGCCCAGGCCCTCTACTCCAAGGAGTACTGGCAGCTCCTGGAGCAGGGCGTGGACGAGGCGGAGGGCGGGAACGGCGCCCTCCTCCTCGCCCTTTCCGACGCGATGAACGGCCGGGCCAAGGATGGCACCTACAGCAACATCCAGGCGGCCAACACCGCCATCAACTGTGCTGATTTCAAGGATCGTTACTCACTGGACCAAACGAAGGCCAAGCTGCCGGAGTTCCGCAAGGCGTCCCCCGTTTTCGGCGACTTCCTCGGCTGGGGTCTGCTGGGCTGCACCGCCTGGTCCGTGCCCGGCCAGTGGAGCACCCCCGACGTGAGCGCGCCGGGCGCGGCGCCGATCGTGATCGTCGGCAACACCGGCGACCCGGCCACGCCGTACGAGGGCGCCAAGCACATGGCGGAGAAGCTCGGGCCGGGCGTCGGGGTGGAGCTGACGTACAAGGGGCAGGGGCACGGGGCGTACAACAGCGGCAGCAAGTGCGTGCAGGACGCGGTGAACACGTATCTGCTGGACGGCAAGGCCCCGGCGGCCGGGACGGTCTGCCAGTAGCCCGGGCGAGCTCCCGACCCGCGCCGGACGGGGCCCGGGGCCGGTTCCGCGTAGGGCCCGGGGCCCGTGCCGGGCGGGCTGGCGGGGCGTTGTCAGTGGGTCCGCCTACGATGACTGGACTTGATTGACTCGGCCTGCGGGGGGCGTTCATGAACGGTCTTGTACGTGTACGGGCAGGAGCGCTGGCCGCCGTCGCCGTGCTGGCGGCCGGGCTGCTCGCGGGCTGCGACTCCGGCGGGAAGGCCTCAAGCGCCGCTCCCCCGCCGAAGAGCACGGCCTCGGCCGCGCCGACACGGAGCACGGACGACAAGGCGCGGGCGCTTCCGGACGCGCTCACCGGGCAGCGGCCGCGCTGGAGTTCGTGCAAGAGCTCAGGATGGCAGTGCGCCGAGGTCAAGGTTCCGCTGGACTACGCGAAACCGGCCGGTGACACCATCTCCGTCGCGCTCGTGCGCAAGCAGGCGCGCGACAAAAACAAGCGGATCGGCTCGCTGCTCTTCAACTTCGGCGGCCCCGGCGGCTCGGGCGTAGAGATCCTGCCGCAGGCCGCGGACACCTTCCGCTCCCTCGACTCCCGCTACGACCTCGTCGGTTTCGACCCGCGCGGCGTCGCCAAGAGCTCCGGCGTGGTGTGCCGCGACAACAAGGAACAGGCGGACGCCGAGCGGCGGATCGACGCCACCCCGGACACCCCGGCCGAGGAGGCGGCCTTCCTCAAGGACGGCGCCGACTTCGGCGCGGGCTGCGCACGCCGCTCCGGGAAGGTCCTGCCGTATGTGGGGACGAGCAACGCGGCCCGGGACATGGACCTGCTCCGCCAGGTCCTCGGCGACGCGAAGCTCAACTACTTCGGAATATCGTACGGAACCGAACTGGGCGGCACCTACGCCCACTTGTTCCCGCACAACGTGGGGCGGACCGTCCTGGACGCGGTGGTCGACCCGACCGCCGACACGGTGGGCCACGCCCGGAACCAGGCCACGGGCTTCCAGCGTGCGCTCGACGACTACGTGAAGTCGACCGGCCAGGACCCGAAGGCGGGCACCGAGCGGATCGCGAAACTCCTGTCGCGGCTCGACGAGCGGCCGCTGCCCACGGCGGGCGGGCGCAAGCTCAACCAGAGCCTCGCACTGACCGGCATCGTCATGCCGCTGTACTCGAAGGAGAGCTGGCCCTACCTCACCCAGGCGCTCACGGAGGCCCAGGAGCGCGGCACCGGCAATCTGCTGCTGGCGATGGCCGACTCGTACAACGACCGTTCCAAGAGCGGCCGTTACGGGACGCAGAGCCACTCGCAGCGGGCGATCTCCTGCGACGACAGCAAGGCCCGGCCGACCGCCGCGCAGGCGAGGGCGCTGCTGCCCGAGTTCCGGAGGATATCGCCGGTCTTCGGGGAGTTCCTGGCCTGGGACACGGCCGGCTGGTGTGCGAACTGGCCGGTGCCGGGCGAGCGGGACGTGCCGGAGGCGAGCGCCCCGGGGGCGGGTCCGGTGCTGGTGGTGGGCACCACCGGCGACCCGGCGACCCCGTACGAGGGCGCGAAGAAGATGGCGGACAAGCTGGGCGCGGGAGTGGGGGTGCTGCTGACCAACAAGGGCGAGGGCCACGGCGCGTACACCAAGGGCAACACCTGTGTGATGCGGACCGTCGACGCGTATCTGCTGGAGGGCAAGGTCCCGGCGAACGGGACCGTCTGCTCGTCCTAGCGGACCGGGAGCGGCCGGGCTCCGGTCCGGCCGGGCGGCCGTCAGGCGTGGGCGCGCTTGAGGGTGCGCAGGATCAGCCACTGGTCGCCCCAGGCCATCGCCGTGCCCAGCACCGCCATCACGATTCCGACGACGAGGCTGCCGCTCGCCGCGCCCATCGCGAGGCCGGCGAGGCTCAGGCCGAAACGGACCGCGAAGCGGACGCCGAGCAGGCCGAGGGCGAGCAGACGGGTGCGCTTCTTCTTCCAGAGCGCCCTCATGCAGCGCATCCGGGCGCGGAGCACGGTGAGCGTGAGGGCGATGTTCAGGACGGCCACGACCGGGATCAGCCAGTAGACCACCGGGTACGCGCGGGCGATGTCGAAGACCCCGGCGAAGCAACCGGCCAGCGGGAAGTACCAGTTGGGCAGACCCTTGATCTCCGGCTGCGCCGCGGCCCCGGTCTGCACCGAGGTCCCGGGCCGCTCCTCGGTCCCCGTCCGGGCCTCGGTCCCCGTCCGGGCCTCGGTCCCCGTCCGGGCCTCGGTCCCCGTCCGGGCCTCGGTTCCAGCCGTGCGGACCTGGTTCTCGATTGCCACCGTGCTCATCACAGTGCCCCCTTCGCGTGCTCTCTCTCGCTGACAAGAAAGAGCTTCGCTCGGGGGGCACCGGCCACGGCAGAGATGACCGTCCCGGGTCCCGCAGGACAAATGTCCTGCGGCCCCGGATCAGTATCAGTAGACAGGCTTCTCCGGCTCGATCTGGTGGACCCAGCCGATCACGCCGCCGCCGACGTGGACCGCGTCCGCGAAGCCCGCGGACTTCAGGACCGCGAGCACCTCGGCCGAGCGGACGCCCGTCTTGCAGTGCAGCACGATGCGCTTGTCCTGCGGCAGGTCCTGGAGGGCGTTGCCCATCAGGAACTCGTTCTTCGGGATCAGCTTGGCGCCCGGGATGGAGACGATCTCGTACTCGTTCGGCTCGCGGACGTCGATGATCTCGATCTTCTCGTCGGCGTCGATCCACTCCTTGAGCTGCCGGGGAGTGATCGTCGAGCCGAGCGCCGCCTCCTGTGCCTCCTCGGACACGACGCCGCAGAAGGCCTCGTAGTCGATGAGCTCGGTGACGGTCGGGTTCTCGCCGCAGATCGCGCAGTTCGGGTCCTTGCGGACCTTCACCTGGCGGTACTGCATCTCCAGGGCGTCGTAGATCATCAGACGGCCGACCAGCGGTTCGCCGACGCCCGCGAGGACCTTGATCGCCTCGGTGACCTGGATGGAGCCGATGGACGCGCAGAGCACGCCCAGGACGCCGCCCTCGGCGCAGGAGGGGACCATGCCCGGCGGCGGGGGCTCCGGGTAGAGGCAGCGGTAGCAGGGCCCGTACTCGGACCAGAAGACCGAGGCCTGGCCGTCGAACCGGTAGATCGAGCCCCACACGTACGGCTTGTCGAGCAGCACGCACGCGTCGTTGACGAGGTACCGGGTGGCGAAGTTGTCCGTGCCGTCGACGATCAGGTCGTACTGGCTGAAGATGTCCATCACGTTCTCGGCTTCGAGCCGCTCTTCGTGCAGGACCACGTTCACGTACGGGTTGATCCCCAGGACCGAGTCCTTGGCGGACTCGGCCTTGGAGCGGCCGATGTCGGCCTGGCTGTGGATGATCTGGCGCTGCAGGTTCGACTCGTCGACCTCGTCGAACTCGACGATGCCGAGCGTGCCGACACCGGCGGCGGCCAGGTACATCAGGGCCGGCGAACCGAGGCCGCCGGCGCCCACACAGAGCACCTTGGCGTTCTTCAGCCGCTTCTGCCCGTCCATCCCGACATCGGGAATGATCAGGTGGCGCGAGTACCTGCGGACCTCGTCTACGGTGAGCTCGGCAGCCGGCTCTACCAAGGGTGGCAGCGACACGGAAACTCCGTCGGTCGGTATGTCAGTACGGTTGTTCTTCCCGCAACACTGCCACGCCGCTTCTCATTCCGAGATACCCGGTCCGATACGCGAGACGATTTCGTCCCAGTAGCCGGGCAGTGTCTCGAATGGGTTCATTTGTCCCCCGTCGTCGCCGCGGTCGGTGAAGTAGATCGTGCCCGCGCCCTGCCAGCGGGCGATCCGCAGGGCCTCGTCGAGGTGGGTGCGGGGCACCCCGTGGACGAAGTGGCAGAAGCGCTCCTCCGGGTAGTCGGCGGTCCACTCGGCCACTTGCGACCACCGGTACCGGCTCCACGGGCCGGTGAAGGTGACGAGCTGGTCGGCGGTCTCCGCGTAGCCGGGGTACGGGTGGGTGCCCTGGCCGAGGACCAGGTGGGCGCCCTCGCGCAGGGCCCGCAGGGTCGAAACCGTGCGTCGCACCTCCGGCAGCGCGTCCCGGTCCGTGGGACATCGGTCCAGGAGGAAGCCGTCGACGCGGTACCAGTCGAGGAACCGGTGTGCGTCGGAGATCTGCTCGCCGAAGGAGCGGGTCCCGTACGCGGTGTCGAGGTGGCCCAGGACGCGGATGCCCGCGTTGCGCAGCTTTCCGGCGGCCGCCAGGCAGTGCGGGTCGGGCCGGGCGCCGGGGCCGTCGGCGACGTTCATGACCGCCCAGTGCAGCGGGGTGCCGGGGCGGGTCAGCTCGGCCCACTCGACCGGGGCGACCAGCGGGTGCGCACAGCCGGGGACGCCGAACCCGAGCCGCCCGGAGGTCGCCGCGCGCGGGGACCCGGTTGTGGTCAGATGCGGCACGCCGCCTCCATCCAGATGTCGGCCAGGGACTCCTCCAGGTTGATCCGGGGCCGCCAGCCGAGCCGGTCGCGCGCGGTGCGGACGTCGGCCTGCTGCCAGCTGCCGCAGCCGTCGGGGTACGGGGCCTGGGGGGCTGCCAGATGCTCCAGGACGGCGTCGGCGGAGGGGCGGGGGGCGCCGATGACTCCCGGCCGCAGGCCCGGCCCGGCGTCCAGTTCGTGCAGCGCGCCGCCGTACCCGGCGACCCGGGCGAGGACGGCGGCCGCGTCGCGCAGCTTCACCGAGCGGCCGGTCCCGATGTTGACGACGCCCTGGGCGGCCGAGAGCGAGGCGGCGTGCACGGCGCGGGCCACGTCGCGGACGTCCACGAAGTCGCGCTGCACTCCGAGCCCGGCGAGTTTGAGTTCGCCGTCGCCGGACTGCATGGCCCGGCGCATCGCCTCGGCGAGGCGGCCGAGCGGGGATCCGGCGGGGGTGCCCGGCCCGACCGGCGAGAAGACCCGCAGCACGATGGCGTCCAGGCCCGAGCCGAGGACCAGCTCGGTTCCGGCGAGCTTGCTCACGCCGTACGGGCCGCCGGGGCGCGGCACGGCGTCCTCGGCGGTGGAGGACCCCGGCTGGGAGGGCCCGTATTCGGAGGCGCAGCCGAGCTGGACCAGGCGGGCGCCGCAGCCGCTGCGGCGCAGGGCCTCGCAGACGGTGGCGACGGCGACCGTGTTGTGCCGGGTCAGCTCGCGGGCGCCGCCGCGGGTGGCGCCGGCGCAGTTGATGACGACCCCGGGGTGGACGGCGTCCAGGAAGCGGGTGAGGGCTCCCGGGCTGCCGGAGGCGAGGTCGAACCGTACGTCGGCGTCGTCGCCGCGCCCGAGCGCGGTGAGCTGGACTGCCGGGTCGGCGAGCAGGCGGTCGGCGACGAAACGGCCCAGATATCCGTTGGCACCGAGTAGTAGCACCCTCATCGCGCGGCCTTTCCGTGCGGTCGGCAGGAGGCCGGGGGCAGGGCGGTCATGTGTCTCGTTCTCCTTCGGGCATCAGTGCGCGTCAATGCGTGTAGTGCTGTTCGGGGGTCGATGGGCGTGCGGAGTGGGCCGAGGCGCGGGCGAGGACCGCGGTGGCCCTGGCGAGCAGGGCGAGGGCGGCGGTGCCGCAGACGGCGGCCGGGACGGCTCCCGCGCCGCCCGCCTCGACGACGGCGGTCACCGGGCGGGCGAGGACGCCGCAGCCCGGCAGGCGGCCGGCGAGCACCAGGGCGAGGGCGGCCGCCTCGGCGCAGGCCGCCGCCCGCAGCCCGGCGGCGCCGGCCGGTGCGAAGCCGTGCAGGGCGAGCAGCCGCGCCAGGAAGAGCAGCGCGCCGGGTGCGGCGGCGGACGCGAACGAGCCGTGCCCGTACGCGAGTCGGCCGGTCAGCAGGACGGCGGCGAGGACGGACAGGAACAGGGCGACCGCGCCGAGCAGGAGCGGGCGGGAGCGGCCGGCGAACTCCTCCAGGCCGCGGCTGGTGGCGAGGCCGCGCCGGGCGCGTACGGCGAAGAGGCGGGCGCACCAGGTGGCGGGGGCGACGGCCAGAGTGAGGCCGACCGCGGCCGCCGGGTCGGCGGCCCAGCCGTCGGGGCCGGTGGGGCCGCCGTCCGGGCCACCCGCGACCAGTGCGGCCAGGAGGCCGTTGCCCGCCACGGCGTAGGCGGCGAGCCAGAGCGCCCACGGCAGCCCGGCGCCGCGGCCGGTCCGCAGGGGGCCGCGCCGGACGGCGTACGCGAGGGCGGCGCCGACGGCGGCGGTCCCGGCGCCGATCACGGCGAGCCGTGCCCCGCCGACGGTGAGCCGGCTCGCGGCCACGGTGAGGGCGCACAGGGCGCCCGGCAGCAGCGCGCGCAGCACCCGGAACACCCGCCCGGCGGGCTGGGGCGCGGGCCCCAGGTCGTGGGGCGGCGGTTCGGTGCCGCGCGGCACGCGCGCGTAGAGCTCCTCGGCGAGCGAGAACACGTCCCGGTGTCGGAAGCGGGCGGCGGTCCGGTCGGTCACCCCGTGCGCTTCGAGCCCGGCGGCGATCTCCAGCGGGTCGACGGCCCGCTCGCACAGCACCCGGTGCCGGTGCATGAGCGCCTTCACCGGGTCGGCGGAGCCCCGACGGGCGCGGGGGCGGGGGGCGGACGCGGGGGGTCGGTCCGGGGCCGAGGGCCTCCGGGGTGCGGCGGACTCCTCGGCCTCGGTGGGCTCTTGGGCCGCGACAGGTTCCTGGGCCGCAGCCGGATCACGGGCCGCAGAGGGTCCCGGATCTTCCTGGGGTGCCGGGCCCTCCGAGGCAGCCGGAGCATCCCAGGCCGAACCGGCCGCAGGGCGGGAGGAGTTGGCGGTGGCGGGCCCCTGCCGCGCCGCGCCCGCTGCTCCCGTCGCGCTCGCCGTGCCCGTCGAACCGCCCTCCCGCGAGACCGGGTTGGGTTTCGCAACCGGGAGGCGCTGGCCTCGTACGCCGGTGGGGCGCTTGCGGATCGGGTCGGCCAGCAGGGCCTCCGAGCGGATGTCCCAGGCGCCCGCGCTTTCGGGGGCGCGCGGGATGTCGTTGTCGGCGGGGCCGTCCGTCGGCCGGCTCGTCGGGGGGCGGGTCATCGTGTCGCCTCCTCGGCGTGGGCGGAGCCGGAGCGGCCGATGTGGGGCGGGGTCGGGCCGGGGCCGCTCGGGTCCGAGGGGGTCGGGGCCGAGTGTCCGGGCGCGGTACGGGAGGGGCCGGAGTGCCCAGTTGTGGAGTGGCCGGATCCGGCGGGGGCACCGGGGTCGGCCGCTGTCGCGCCGGACGGGTCCGGGTCCGTGGCACGGCCGGTCGCCCGGACCGAGCCCCTACTTCTCGCCCCGCCGCCGCGCGCACCCGCGTCCGCCCAGCTCGGGGAGTACCCGGCGACCTTGGAGGGGGCGGCCGGGGCCGCCCAGCTGCCCGGGACGTGGGCCTCGGCCGGGTGGGCGAACGGCACCGGGTCGCCGCTCGCGTCCACGGTCTCCCGGCGCACCGGGCAGTGGGACATCAGCTCCAGGTAAATGCCGCGAAATGCCGCGAGGTTCTGCTCGACCGTGAAGAGTTCGAGCGCGCGGGCACGGGCGGCGGCGCCGAGCCGTTCGCGCCGTTCGGGGTCGCGCAGCAGCGCCACGCACGCGTCGGCCAGCGCGCGGGGGTTGCGCGGCGGCACCACGAGGCCCGTGCCGCCGATGACCTCGACCACCGCGCCCGCGTCCGTGGAGACCGTGGCCCGGCCGCAGAACATCGCCTCGACCAGGCTGACGGGGAAACCCTCGACGACGCTGGAGAGCACGACGACGCTGCCGCCGGCGTACGCGTCGGCCAGCTCCGGCGCGCCGGGGCCGCCGATCTCCTCGAAGGAGACCGGGTTTTCCCCGACCGCGTGCGCGTCCACGGCCTCGTCGGGGAAGAGCTGGGCCGCGAGGGCGCGGCAGTGGGCGAGGTAGGCGGCGGACTCGGGCGACAGGGGGGAGACGGGAGCGCCGGATCCGTGGGCCCCGCCGCCGTGGCCGGAGCCGCCCGCGTATCCCGGGCTGACCCCGTAACCAGGCCCGGCGCCGTACGCCGGGCCTGTCTCATACCCATGGCCGACCCCGTATCCCGGGCCGTCGCCCCCGTACGCCGATCCGGCGCCGTACGACGATCCGCCCCCGTAGGACGACCCCTCTCCGTACCCCGAACCGGCCGCAAGGCCCGGCCCGGACCCGTAATCCGAACCGCCCGCGTACCCCGAACCGCCCACGTACCCCGAACCGCCCGACCCGCCGGAACGGCCCGCGCCGAACCCGTGGCCCGCCCCGTCGTACCCGGCGGAGCCCCGCCCGGCCGCACCGAACCCGTGGGCACCGCCGCCAAAAGCACCGCCGCCAGAAGCACCGCCACCGAAAACCGCCCCGCCGAACCCGGCCGAGCCGCGCCCCGCCGAGCCGAACCCGCGAGCGCCACCGCCGAACCCGGCACCGCCGCCGTCCCCCACGAAGTCCCGCCCGGCCCGCCGGGCACCGTACCCGCCGACCGCGCCCCCACCGCACCCCCCGCCCGATGCGGCCCCGGACGCCTGGCCCGCGTAGAAGATCCGCAGGCGCGCGTCCGGCACCGCGCGGCGGACCTCCGCGAAGGCGTGGAGCAGGGCGATGAGGTCCTTGGCCGGGTCGATACGGCCGACCCAGACCAGCGTGGCGGGGTCGCCCCCGCTCGTGTCCTCGCCGACCGCCCGGAAGCGGTCGGCGGCCATGCCGGGGTACACCGTGCGCAGCTTGGCGCGGTCGGCGCCGCACTTCTCCTGCCAGCGGCGGGTGTGGGTGTTGCCGGGGGTGATGAGCGCGGCCCGCTCGTACACCTCGGCGGCGAGCCGCCGGTGGAACGCGGCCATCAGCGCCCGCACCGGGACGCGCGCGTCGCCCGCCGCGAGGTACTGGGCGCGCAGCTGCACCCCGTACTCGGTGACCAGCAGCGGAACTCCGAAGAAGCGTTTGGCCAGCAGTCCCGGGAGCGCGGCGGAGCCGCCTCCGGCCGCATGGCAGAGGTCGACGTCGCCGAGGCCCGCCGCGTCGTACCAGTCGAGCGAGAGGGGGCGCAGGGCGCGCTCCAGGAGGTCGGCGAAGGCCAGGTAGTCGGGGACGCGCGCGGCCTGCACCGCGCGGCTAGCGCCGGGGGTGCGGCAGGCGGCCTCCAGTACGCGCACGGCCGTCTCGGAGCGCAGGGCGCCGGACAGCCCGCCGCACTCGTGGGCGAGGTCGGCCAGTCCGTACAGCGCCTCCGCGAACCGCGACGACCCGCCGGTGGGGGCGGTACCGACAACCGGCGCGCCGCCTGTGGCAGCGGTACCGACGACCGGCTCCGCGCCCGTGGCACCCGTGCCGACGACCACCTTGCCGCCCATGGCGAGGGCGTCGAAGGAGACGGTCAGGTCGGTGATGGTCAGGGCATTCGGGTCCGAGGCCCGGCCTCCGCTCCCGCCCGGCCGCTGCCCGGGCACTCCCCTCAACAGCCCTTCCCGGCCGGGCACCCCGTTCCGTGCGCGCCCCACCGCGTCCGGTCCCGAAGACGCGTTCCCGCCGTCCGCGCCGCCCGGTCCCGCCAGGCAGATCGCTCCGGCCAGTTCGCGGAAGCAGGTGGCGAAGCGGTGCCGCTCGCGGCGGCCGAGGCGGCGGGGCGGCATTGCGCTCGTGTGGGAGTGCGCCCACTCCTGCGGGGCCCACAGCGGGGCCGTGCGCACCCGGCGGACCTGGGGCGGCAGGGCCACCCAGCCGTGTTCCTCCTGGGCCGCCGTGCGGCTCAGCGCGTATATGTCGAACTCGTGCCGCGCGAGCCCGCGCACGAGCCGGTCGCACCACAGCCCGGACTTGCCGGTCGTGTACGGATACCCGCCGTCGGTGAGCAGTCCGATCCGCAATGTACGCACCCCCGATCTCCCTGGTGGGCGGCCGCCGTTGCACCGGCGACTCGCAGCGGGATGAACGTAAGCGGATACGACGGTGGCGGGGGGGGGGGGTGTGGAGAGCGGGCCCCGCGTGGGGGGATTTAAAGAGATTTTTCCGGCGCGGGG
>NZ_JBHWUR010000015.1:0-36383 GCF_042737755.1 Streptomyces sp. NPDC059994 | reverse complement strand
GGCCCGGTCGCCGCCCGCTCTTGCGGGGGTGTTTTACCCCTCTGGTTCACCGGGGGGGGGGGGCGGGCGTTGTCACCCCCCCCCCACCGGAAGGGGTGAATGCACGTAACTTTCCCAGCCGGGTCGCGTTCCGTCGCGCTACGGGGCGGGAGAGTAACGGAGCGTCAGGCTGCGGCCACCTCATCGCGGTTCTGCTCCCGGAGCTGCTCGCGCAGCTCCTTGCGGGCGGCGCGGCGCACCGCGGCGAGCACCGGGTCGACGGTCGGCACGGCGGCGAGCAGCTGCCGGGTGTACGGGTCCTTGGGCGATCCGTACACCTCGTCCACCGCACCCTCCTCCACGATCCGGCCCCGGCGCATCACCGCGACCCGGTCGCTGACCTGCCGTACGACGGCGAGGTCGTGCGCGATGAAGACCAGCCCGAGGCCGAGCTCGCGCTGCAGCTCCGCGAGGAGTGCGGTGACGTGGGCCTGGGTGGTCACGTCGAGCGCGGACACCGGCTCGTCGCAGACGATCAGCTGCGGTTCGGCCGCGAGCGCGCGGGCGATGCCGACGCGCTGGCGCTGGCCGCCGCTGAACTCGTGCGGGTAGCGGTCGTAGCGGTCCGGGTCGAGGCCGACCCGCTCCAGGAGTTCACCCACGCGCGCGCGGACGCGCTTCTCGTCCCGTACACCGGAGGCCCGCAGCGGGTCGGCCACCGATTCGCCGATCGAGCGCCTCGGGTTGAGGGAGGCGACCGGGTCCTGGAAGACCATCTGGACGGCCGCGCCGTCGCGGCGGACCGTGCCGGACGTGGTGTCGAGCAGGCCCACCAGCATCCGGCCCAGCGTCGTCTTGCCGCTGCCGCTCTCGCCGACGACGCCGAGCGTCTCGCCGCGCCGCACGGTGAGCGAGACGCCGTCGACGGCGGTGAACGACGACTTGCCGCGTCCGAAGACCTTGCGCAGGTCACGGGCTTCGAGCAGCGGTTCGCCGGTGGCCGGGGCGCCCGGCTTCGCCGCGTCCAGCCGAGGCACCGCCGAGAGCAGCTCCTTGGTGTACGCGGCCTTCGGCGCGCCGAGCACGTCCCGCACGGACCCGCGCTCCACCGCGCGTCCCTGGCGCATGACCAGGACGTCGTCGACGCTCTCCGCCGCGACGCCCACGTCGTGGGTGACGAGCAGCAGCCCCATCCCGGTCTCCTGGCGCAGCCCGTGCAGCAGGTCGAGGATCTGGGCCTGGACGGTGACATCGAGGGCCGTGGTCGGCTCGTCCGCGATCAAGAGCTTCGGCTCGCAGGCCAGTGCCATCGCGATGAGCGCGCGCTGGCGCATGCCGCCGGAGAACTCGTGCGGGCGCGAGCGCGCCTTGCGGGCCGCGTCCGGGATGCCCACGCGGTCGAGCACCTCGACGGCACGCGCGCGTGCCGCTCGCTTGGAGCCGCCCCGGTGCACCCGGTACACCTCGGCGATCTGGTCGCCGATGGCGTAGTACGGGTCGAGGGAGGAGAGCGGGTCCTGGAAGACCATCGCCGCCACTCCCCCGCGCAGCCGCCGCAGTTCGGCGTCGGACGCCTGCTGCACATCGGTGCCCGCGACCCGGACGGTCCCCTCGACCAGCGCGCCGGTGCCCCGGTGCAGGCCGAGCAGGGCGTACGCGGACGCGCTCTTGCCGGAGCCGGACTCGCCGACCACGCCGAGGGCGGCGCCGGGCGCCAGGGTGAAGGAGAGCCCGTCCACGGCCCGGGTCCCGCCGAAGGAGATGCCGAGGCCGGCGACCTCCACCAGAGCCTCAGTCGTAACCTCGGTCACTGCAGCACCACCCGTCGGTCCGCCACCGCGTACAGCGCGTCCGCGACGGCATTGGCCAGTACGACGAAGAATCCGGTCGTCATGACGACGCCGACCACGACGGGCAGATCGACCTGGCGGACCGAGTCCACCAGGAGCTTGCCGATGCCCTGGATGCCGAAGAGCGACTCGGTGAGCACGGCGCCGCCGAACATGGAGCCCGCGTCCAGCGCGCTCAGCGCGATGACCGGGGCGACCGCGCCGCGCAGGGCGTGTTTGCCGACGATGGCCCGCTCGGTGAGTCCGTACGCCCGGAAGGTGCGCACATGGTCCTCGGCGAGGGTCTCCAGCATCGAGCTGCGCACCAGGCGCGCGTACTTGGCGCTCTCGATCAGCGCCAGCGAGATCCACGGCAGCAGCAGTCCCCAGAACCACTGCTCGGGGTTGTCCGAGAACGGCGTGTACTGCGGGAACGGCAGCCAGCCGAGCGTCGAGCAGAAGACGATGATCAGCACCAGGCCGATCACGAAGACCGGGGTGGAGAAGCCGATCAGGGTCAGACCGGTGAGCGTCCGCTCGATCGCGCCGCCGCGCTTCCACGCGGAGAGCAGCCCGGTGCCGACGCCGAGCAGGGTCCACAGCACGAACGCGCCGATCACCAGCGAGCCGGTGACGGGCAGCTTGTTCAGGAGGATGTCGGTGACCGGCGAGTCCTGGCGGTAGGACAGGCCCAGGCAGGGCGCGTCGCAGTGGACGACGCCTATACCGGAGGAGAAGTCGCGGCCGGCGAAGAGCCCCTGGAGGAAGTGCCAGTACTGGACGTGGATCGGGTCGCCGAGCTGGAGGCGGTCGTGCACCTGGGCCACCTGGGCCGGCGAGCAGCGCTCACCGCAGACGATCTGGGCGACGTTGCCGGGAGCGGCGTAGAAGACGAGGTAGACGACGACGGAGAGGGCGAGCAGCACGAAGACCGCGCCGCCGAGCCGCCGCAGCAGAAAGCCCGTCACTTCGAGGCCTCCTTACGGGACTTGGCGTCCTTGCGGGAGGTGACGCCGACCTTGAGCCGGGAGGCGGCGCGGGGGTCGAGCGCGGTGCGCACTCCCTCGCCGACGACCGTGAGGGAGAGGACCGTCACGAACAGGAAGCCCGCGGGCAGCAGCAGATAGGTGGGCGCCGACTGGTACCAGGTGTTGGCCTCGGTGAGCATCTGCCCCCACGACGGGGTGGGCGGCTTGATGCCGACGCCGAGGAACGAGAGCGCCGCCTCGATGGAGACGTTGGCGGGCACGAGGAGCACGCCGTACGTGATGACGGGCGCGGCCAGCGCGGGCAGCAGCTCGCGCCGGGCGACCGCGAGCCTGCCCCAGCCGCTGAGCCGGGCCGCCGAGACGTAGTCGAGGGACTTGAGGCTGAGCGCGGAGGACCGCACGATCTTGGACGTGCCGGACCAGCCGACCACCGCGATGACGAAGGTGATCAGGACCGGGCGCGGCACGGAGTCGGGCACGATCGCGATCAGGCCGAGGCTGATGACGAGCAGCGGCAGCGCCACCACCACGTCGGTGAACCGGCTGATGACCTGGTCGGCCCAGCGCCCGCCGAGCGCGGCGGACAGCCCTAGGGCGACCCCGATGAAGACCTGCACCAGGGTGGCGATGAAGGCGACGCCGAGCGACACCCGGGCTCCGTAGACGAGCCGGGCGAACAGGTCGCGGCCGGTCTGGGGCTCCACGCCGAGCCAGTGCTCGCCGCTGATCCCGCCGAAGGAGCCCTTGGGCACCCCGCCGGCCGCCGAGTCCACCAGGCCCGGGTGGAAGGTGTTGGGGTCCTGCCCCTCCAGGGCGGTGAGCAGCGGCGCGGTGAGCGCGACGAGCACGAGCAGCACGAAGACGACGGCGGCGACGGTCACCGCGCGCTGGGCGCGCAGCCGTTGCCAGAACTGACGGGCCCCCGAAGCGGGAGCGGCCACCTGGACCGCTCCCGCCTCCGAGGCCAACAAGGCCTCACTCATGACTACTTGACCGCGACCTGGGAGATGTCGAGCACACCGGTCCAGTCGCTGATGACGACGTTCTTGATGTCCTTGCCGACCAGCCGCTTGTAGACCGGGTGGAAGAGCGGGACCACGACGGCCTGCTCACCGATCTTCTTGTCGAGGGCGCCCCAGCGCGGCGCGGCCGCCGCCAGGTCGGTCAGCTTGTTGATCTCGTCGATCTCCTTGTTGACCGAGGGGTCGTCCAGGAAGCCGGTGTTGAAGTTGGCGCCGTCCTTGACGATCTGCCGTCCGTCGAAGATCGGCGCGAGGAACGGGCCGCCGGACGGCCAGTCGGCGCCCCAGCCGCGCAGGAAGAAGCCGGGCTCCTTGCCGACGCTCTGGATGGTGTCGTTGTAGTCGTTGGCCTCCAGGCCCTGGAGCTTGACCGTGAACCCGGCCTTCTTCAGGGCGTCCTGGAGCGCGGTGGCGACCTCGGGGCCCTTGGGGCCGCCCTTGGCGTTGGAGTGGGTGAGCGTGACGGTGAGACCGTCCGGGTGGCCCGCCTCCTTCAGGAGCTCCTTGGCCTTGGCGGCGTTGCCCGAGTCACCGGCCGGGAAGTGGTCGAACTGGGTGTAGCCGAAAGCCTTCTGGTTGGGCAGGAAGGTGGTGGCGGGCTCGGCGAGCGAGGAGCCGCCGACCGCGTTGACGACCGAGCTGCGGTCCACCGCGTACGCGACGGCCTGGCGCACCTTCGGGTCGTCGAACGGCTTCACCTTGGGGTTGAAGCCGATGTAGTTGGTGTAGCCGAAGTGGCCGGTGCCCACGCGCGCGGCGAGCGCCTTGTCACCGCCGACCTTGGAGAGCTCGGCCGGGCCGAGGTTGGTGTCGGTGGTGACGGCGGCCGAGTCCGGCCCCTGGGAGGCGGAGAGCCGCTGGTTGATGACGGAGGCGTCGAGGCCGGAGCGCACGTCGATGCTGTCCGGGTACGCCTTGCGCTCGGCGTCGGTGGCCTCGGACCAGTTGGGGTTGCGCTCCAGGACCAGGTGCTCGCCGTCGTTCTCGTTCTTGACGACCTTGTACGGGCCGGACGAGACCGGGTGCTCCTCGTACTTGGTGCCCTTGTCCTTGGCCTTGGGGACCGGCGCGAACTGGGTCTGGGTCGCCAGGTACGGGAACTCGCCCTCGGGCTTGTCCAGGTGGAAGACGATGGTCTTGGCGTCGGGCGTCTCGATCGAGGCGAGGCCCTTGCCGCCGTCCTTGTAGGGGCCCTGGTAGTCGGCGCCGCCGACCAGCCAGTCGCGCAGGTAGGGCGCGCCGCCGGAGAGCTCGGCCGCGAAGGACCGCTCGATGCCGTACTTGATGTCGGCCGTCGTGATCGGCGTGCCGTCCTCGTACTTGAGGCCGTCCTTGAGGGTGTACGTCCACACCGTGGCGTCGGCGTTGGGCTTGCCGGTGTCGGTGGCGAGGTCGGGGACGACCTTGGTGCCCTCGGCGCCGGCCTCGCGGTTGCGCGTGGTGAGCGTACGGAAGACCAGGGACGGAACGTTTCCGCCGCCGGAGGTGTAGAGCCGCGCCGGGTCGAAGTCGGTCTGCGGCTCGTTGTTGAGGACGGAGAGCGTGCCGCCCTTCTGGGGCTTGGCGTCCGAGCTGCCGCCGGCGTTCTTGGCGCCACTGTCATCGGGGCCGCAGGCGACGGCGCCCACGGCGAGAACCACGGCTATCGCTGCCGCTCTTGCGACGTTTCCGGACATCTGACGCATCGGAATGAAGACCTCTCGGTGACTGCACATACAGGGCAAAGGGGACGCGGGCGTCTGCCTCGGCCCATGACGACGTCATGGCCTTCGAAGTCATGGCCTTCGAACAAGAGGGAGTGCTGCGCCCGCGCGGATGAGCAAAGACGGAAGTACCCGGGCGCAAGTAAAGGAAAACTGCGCGCGAGTGGGCGTCAGCAACAGTGAATGTCGGCTACGCAGAGCCCGGTCACGCCGATCAGCGCCAGCTCGATGGCGGCGCGTGCGGGGGTGAAGGGGCGGTGCGGCATGCCGAGAACTATGCAAAGCCCCGCTGTCCACTGTCAACCGAGATTGAGACGGTTGTCCCACATTGTGGACAGCAGGGCCGGACTGGTCTCAACCAGTCGGGTGGACCCAGGCGTTGGGACGGCACTTGATCCCGCCTATGTCCAAGGACTTGGTCTGCTGCTGCATCACCGGAGCGAGCGCCCCGGGAGTGCTACAGCTCACATGACCATGGCCGAGGCGGTGTCCCACCTCGTGGTTGATGAGCATCTGCCGGTACGCGTGCATCGCCTGCGCCCCGAACGTCTCGGAGCCCTGCGCCCAGCGGAACGCGTTGATCATCACGCGCTCGGTCGCGGCCGAGTCGCACGAGACGTTCTCCTCGGCGGTGTCCAGCTCCGACTTGGCGCACCAGGCCGCCGTGGTGCCGGGACTCGCGAGGGTGATGACGAAGTCGGGCTTCCCGGAGGAGATCCGCTCGAAGGTCTTCGCCCCGTCGTGCGCCCAGCTGCGGTCGTCGTTGAGGGTCTTCTGCACGGCCTCGGCGAACAGGGCGCCGTCCAGGTCGAGCCCCTTCTCGATGTCCACCCGGTAGCGGTACTTGCGCCCCTTGCCCGGCGCCGCCGCGGCCCCGGGCACCGCCTCGAACGCGCCGGAACCTTTCAGCTTCGGGTCGATCGGGTACTGCAGGGCCATCTTCTGCTCGTACGAGGCGGGCTTGGCCGCCGGGGCCGCCTGCTCGGGCGTCGCCCGGTCCTTGGAGCGGGAGGCGGGCCCGTCATCGGCGCGGCCGTTGTCGTCGGCCGACTGGGCGCCGGTCTTGTGGCCACCGTCGGAGGTGACCTGACCGGCCACCACGACCGCGAGCACGGTGGTGAAGGCCGCCGCCGCGATCCCGGTGAGGGTACGGCCCTTGGAGGACTTGCCCCCCTTATCCGCCTTGGCCGCCTTGGCCGCCTTGGCCTCGGGGGCCGTCTCGACCCGCTCGGGCACGGGGGCCGGCTGCGGCACGGCGGGGGCGGGCGCGGGGGCGGCCCTGCGTTGCGCGCCCGTATCGGCCGGATCCGTCCTGCGGTGGGAGCCCGTGTCCATCGGGTCCACCCTGCGGTGGGAGCCGGTGTCGACGGGGGCGGGGGCGACCCTGCGGTACGAACCGGTGTCCGTGGGCGCGACCTTGCGGTACGAACCGGTGTCCGTGGGCGCGACCCTGCGGTACGAGCCCGTGTCCGTCGGCTCGGCCACGCGGTGCGTGCCGGTGTCCGTCCACTCGGCGCCGTCGAAGGCGTCCACGTACTCGCGCCGGGGTCCCGGTATTCGGACACCCGGCCCGGAACCGGCCTGGGCCGGGGCGCCGTGCCGGTCGCCGGGGCGCGGCGCGGCGGGCTCGCCCCAGCCGCCGCCGCCCTCGTGGTGCTCGGGGTGGCCGCCGCGCACCTGGGGCACGCCGTGCGCCGGGGTGCCGCCGCCCTGGTGCTGGGAGCCGGGACCGCCGGGAACCGGGCGGATCCGCGGTACCTGGCCGGTCGGCGGACCGTCGGCGCGGCGTCGTCCGCCCGCCGTCCACACCTCCTCCACGACGGGCACGGGCCCGGTGGTGTCGGCGGTGCGGGAGGGCTCGGGAGTGCCCGTGGCGCCCTTGGGTCGGCTGTGTCGTCCCACGCCCCGGATCAGCTCCTGTTTCCACGGTCGCCGACCAGGTCCCGGAAGGCCTGCGCGACCACCTCTGGGTACTCCATCATCGCCACGTGCCCGGCGTCGGGCAGGGTCAGCAGTCTCGACCCGCGGAACGCCGCAGCCGCTCTGCGGGCCATCCGGAAGCCGACCAGCTGGTCCCGGCCGCCGTAGACCAGCAGCGTCGGGGCGAGCACCCGCTCGGCCTGCCGCCAGAGCCCGTGCTGCCCGCTCAGGGTGTACGCGTCGACGACGCCCCGCGCCGAGCGGGCCATCGCGTCCCAGAAGTAGGGCAGCTCAAGGCGGCGCTCCATCTCCTCGACCGCCGCCCGGAACGCCTCGGGGCTCACCCGGCCCGGGTCGCCGTAACAGAGGGCCATCACCCCGCGCGTACGGTCCTCGGCCGACCAGTCCTTGGTCATCCGCGTGAACATCGAGGCGATGCCGGGCACCGCGAGCAGGGCGGTCGGCCAGGCGGTGCGCTGGGCGCGGATCTCGGGGAGCGCGGGCGAGATCAGGGTGAGGGTGCGGACGAGGTCCGGGCGGACCGCGGCGACCCGGGTGGCGACGGCGCCGCCCAGCGAGTTCCCGAAGAGGTGGACGGGGCCGCGGCCCGCCGAGTCGAGCAGCCGGATCACCGCGCGCGCGTGGCCGGTGACCGAGTAGTTGCCGTCGTCCGGCGGCGCGGAGTCCCCGAAGCCGGGCAGGTCCACGGCCTCGCACTCCACCGTGTCGGCGAGCAGCGGCATCAGGGCGGACCAGTTCTGCGAGGAGCCGCCGAGTCCGTGCACGAACAGGGCGGGGTCGAGACCGGATCCCGTACTGGGACGGGCGCGGATGTTCAGCGTCAGCCCGGGCAGACTCACCGAGCGCAGCTCTTCACCGGGCGCCACCCGGACCGCGCCCACCCGGGGAACCGGAGCGACAGCGGCGGCGAGGGTTTCCGGCAGCTCGGTCGAAGACATGCGGGCAATGTTACGAGACGATCACACCGTGGTTCATGTGTTCGCCGTCACAGACCGCATAGCGGTGCGCAGAGCTAGCCCATAGGCTCGTAACAAGCCCTCGAAAAGGGAGCAATCATGCCCGTCGACCCCAATGATCCCGAAGTGTTCGAGGAAGAAGACGACGCCGTGGAGCTCGCCGAGGAGACACCCGAAGCGGACGCGGCCGAACAGCACACCGACGTACGGCAGGAGCACGACGACTCGCTCATCGATGCCGACAGGGGCGCGGCGAACGAGGCCGACATGGCCGAGCAGGCCCGCGTGGTCGCCCTCGACGAGGACGACTACCGCTGATTTGTTCGGATAACCGGGCGTATCTCCGGCTACCCAGCGCGTCCGGTCCGTGAAATTCTGCGTGCGCACCGCGCACAGCCGGGTTACCCAAAAGTACGATGGCGGCGCGCGCACATCGCGCACGAGCATCAATTTTGGGAGGCGGCGTGACAGCCATCGAGCAGACCGAGGCAGCGCGCCCGCGAGGCACGCGTCTGCCCCGCCGGGCCCGCCGCAATCAGCTTCTGGGCGCGGCCCAGGAAGTCTTCGTCGCACAGGGGTACCACTCGGCCGCGATGGACGACATCGCGGAGCGGGCGGGCGTCTCCAAGCCGGTCCTCTACCAGCACTTCCCCGGAAAGCTGGATCTGTACCTGGCGCTGCTCGACCAGCACTGCGAGGCACTGCTCCTGGCGGTGCGCACGGCGCTCGCCTCCACCAGCGACAACAAGCTGCGCGTCGCCGCGACGATGGACGCCTACTTCGCGTACGTGGAGGAAGAGGGCGGCGCGTTCCGCCTCGTCTTCGAGTCCGACCTGACCAATGAGCCCGCCGTGCGCGAGCGCGTCGAGCGGGTCAGCCTCCAGTGCGCCGAGGCCATCTCGGACGTGATCGCCGAGGACACCGGTCTCTCCAAGGACGAGTCGATGCTGCTGGCCGTCGGCCTCGGCGGCGTCTCCCAGGTGGTCGCCCGCTACTGGCTCTCCAGCGAGTCGAAGATCCCCCGCGAGAAGGCGGTGCAGCTGCTCACCTCGCTGGCCTGGCGCGGTATCGCGGGCTTCCCGCTGCACGGCACCGAGGGCCACTGAACAGCGCTTGCGGGGTGCGGGTGTTCGCTCGTAGCGTGCGGCGCCGCGCCCGTCCGGGTCCCCTCTCCGGGCTAATGTGTGCGGGGTACGGCGCGGCTGACCGCGCACCGCAGACCGTCGGAGGGACTTAGCCGTGGAGGTCAAGATCGGCGTGCAGCACGCGCCCCGGGAGATCGTTCTGGAGAGCGGGCAGTCCGCCGAGGAGGTCGAGAGCGCGGTAGCCGACGCCCTCGCCGGCAAGGCGCAGCTGCTCAGCCTCCAGGACGACAAGGGCCGCAAGGTCCTGGTGCCGGCCGACAAGATCGCGTACGTGGAGATCGGCGAGCCGACGGTTCGCCGGGTGGGCTTCGGCCAGCTGTAGCCCGTAGAACACGTGGCAAGGGAGCGGCCCGGCGGTCATCGACCAGCCGGGCCGCTCCGCTGTGTCCGGGCTGTGCCTTCGCTGTGCTCCACACGGTGAGGGGAGGATTGCGCTCCGCGAGCCTCGGGTAGGACGGCAGTGACCTTGAATCGCCCGGTCACACCGCGGGAGGGACGCACATGCTCCTGGAAGCGCTCGGCGCCGTACTGCTCGGAATCGCCCTCGCCTGGACTGCCGCGTCCCGTCTGCCACACCGTCTGCCCGAGCGCCGGACCGTTTTCGCGGTGGGCACGCTCGGCGCCCTGTTCGGCGCCTTCCTGACCCACTCGGCGGTCGGCCCGGGCCACCTGGTGACGACGGTCGTGGGCGCCACGTTCATCGCGGTGGTCGCACTGTCCCTGCTGCTGCGCCCGGCGGGCCGCCTGCGCCGCTCAGCGGCGTAGGCGGCACCCCCTCAACCAGGCCGTACTAGGCCGCCAGCCCCAGCGCGGCCATGCGCTTGGTGTGGGCCTTGGTGATCCGGGTGAACATCTCGCCGACCGCGGCCAGGTCGAAGCCGTCCGCCATGCCGCCGACCAGCATCGTCGACAGCGCGTCACGCTCCGCGACCACCCGCTGGGCCTGCGAGAGCGCCTCGCCCATCAGCCGGCGCGCCCACAGCGCGAGGCGGCCGCCGACCCGCGGGTCGGCCTCGATCGCGGCGCGCACCTTCTCCACCGCGAAGTTGCCGTGCCCGGTGTCGTCGAGGACCGCGAGCACCAGGCCGCGCGTGTCCGAGTCGAGCCGGGCCGCCACCTCGCGGTAGAAGTCACTGGCGATCGAGTCGCCCACGTACGCCTTGACCAGGCCCTCCAGCCAGTCCGACGGCGCGGTCTGGTGGTGGAAGTCGTCCAGCGCCTTGGCGAACGGCTCCATCGCGGCCGTCGGCTCCGCGTCGATCTCCGCGAGGCGGTCGCGCAGCCGCTCGAAATGGTGGAACTCGGCCGAGGCCATCTTCGCCAGCTCCGCCTTGTCGGCGAGCGAGGGCGCCAGCTTGGCGTCGTCGGCGAGGCGCTCGAAGGCCGCCAGCTCGCCGTACGCGAGCGCGCCGAGCAGATCCACCACGGCGGCCCGGTACTGCGGCTCGGCGGAGGCCGTCGCCCAGTCCTGGGCGGCGATCCCGGTGGGTTCCACGGTGTTTTCGGCGGTGTGCGCGTCGGCTTCGGTTCCGGCCGCGTTGGCGTTGTCAGGCGTCTCCATGAAGCGCACAATAGCCCGCTCCCGGCAGGGGGGGAGGGGCTGGTCAGCCAGAGCGCGCGACCGGTTCCCGGGAATTCGCCCAACACACATGCACGAATCCGGGGTACAGTGGTAATGAGCCTGCCGAGGATCATGTATTCGGCGGGCGGCTTGATGAATGAGGATGCCCGGTCGGTCGCCCGGTCGGCTCCGACCCGACAGCCCTCCAGTGCGGCACGTGACAGTGCGTAACCGCAGATGAGGGACCCTCAGCGGCACGAGCGCTTGAGCGACGGCAGTGGTCCCGCGCCACCCGGCCCGGTCGATTCCCGACTCCGGCCGGATGCACCCGGCACGGTACGACCCGCCGCGTTCGCCTCCGTACCGCGTCTCACAGAAGAGGCAGCACCCTGACTACGTTCCGAGAGCTCGGGATCCTTCCCGAGACCGCCGAGGCCCTCGAAGCCGTCGGCATCGTGTCCCCGTTCCCCATCCAGGAGATGACGCTCCCCGTCGCGCTCTCCGGCTCCGACGTGATCGGCCAGGCCAAGACCGGCACCGGCAAGACGCTCGGCTTCGGTCTGCCGATCCTGGAGCGTGTCACCGTCCCCGCGGACGTCGAGGCGGGCCGGGCCAAGCCCGAGCAGCTCACCGACGCCCCGCAGGCGCTCGTCGTGGTCCCCACCCGCGAGCTGTGCACCCAGGTCACCAACGACCTGCTCACCGCCGGCAAGGTCCGTAACGTCCGCGTGCTCGCCATCTACGGCGGCCGGGCGTACGAGCCGCAGGTCGAGGCGCTCAAGAAGGGCGTCGACGTCATCGTCGGCACCCCGGGCCGGCTGCTCGACCTGGCGGGCCAGCGCAAGCTGGACCTCTCCCACGTGCGTGTGCTGGTGCTCGACGAGGCCGACGAGATGCTCGACCTGGGCTTCCTGCCCGACGTCGAGAAGATCATCAACATGCTTCCGGCGAAGCGCCAGACCATGCTGTTCTCGGCGACCATGCCGGGCGCCGTCATCGGTCTCGCCCGTCGCTACATGTCGCAGCCCACGCACATCAGCGCCACCTCGCCGGACGACGAGGGCACGACCGTCGCCAACACGGCGCAGTTCGTCTACCGCGCCCACTCCATGGACAAGCCGGAGATGGTCGCGCGCATCCTGCAGGCCGAGGGGCGCGGACTCGCGATGATCTTCTGCCGTACGAAGCGGACGGCCGCCGACATCGCCGAGCAGCTCGCCAAGCGCGGCTTCGCCTCCGGCGCGGTCCACGGCGACCTCGGCCAGGGCGCCCGTGAGCAGGCGCTGCGCGCGTTCCGCAACGGCAAGGTCGACGTGCTGGTCTGCACCGACGTCGCCGCCCGCGGCATCGACGTCGAGGGCGTGACGCACGTCATCAACTACCAGTCGCCCGAGGAGGAGAAGACCTACCTCCACCGCATCGGCCGCACCGGCCGCGCGGGCAAGAAGGGCATCGCGATCACGCTGGTCGACTGGGACGACATCCCGCGCTGGCAGCTGATCAACAAGGCGCTCGACCTGAAGTTCCCCGACCCGGTCGAGACGTACTCCACGTCCGCGCACCTGTTCGAGGAGCTGAAGATCCCGGCGGGCACGAAGGGTGTCCTGCCGCGTGGCGAGCGCACCCGCGCCGGTCTCGCGGCCGAGCAGGTCGAGGACCTGGGCGAGACGGGCGGCCGCGGCCGCAAGTCCGCGGCCCCGGTCGTGACCGAGGAGCGCCCCGAGCGCACCCGCACCCCGCGCCAGCGCCGCCGTACCCGTAGCGGCTCGACACTCGACGCGGACGCTCCGGCGCCGCTGGCCACGGAGCCGGCCACGGAGCCGGCCGCCGAGCCGGACGCCGCGGACACCGAGCCGCGCACCCCGCGCCGTCGCCGCCGTACCCGGGTGGCCCTGGTGGAGGCCCCGGCCGCCGAGGCCGTCGCCGCGGTCGCCGTGGCTGAGCCGCTGGCCGTGGCCGAGCCGGTCGCCGTGGCCGAGCCGGTCTCTGTGCCGGTCATCGAGGCCGTCGTGGAGACCGTGGTGGAGGCCGAGACCAAGCCGCGCCGCACCCGGGCCCGCAAGGCCGTCGCGGCCGTCGTCGAGGCGCCCGTCGTCCCGGCCCCGGCCGAGCCGGTCGCGGTGGCCGAGCCCGTCGCCGAGCAGGTGGCGGCCCCGCGTCGCCGCACCCGCAAGGTCGCGGCGCCGGTCGTCGAGGCCGTCGTGGAGGCGCCCGCGAAGCCGCGCCGGCGCACCCGCAAGGTGGCCGAGTCGGCCGAGGTCGGCTTTATGACCCCGGAGTCGGCCGCGCTGGAGATCGCCGCGGCGAAGGCGGCGGAAGCCGCCACGAAGCCGGTCCGTACGCGCAAGAAGGCGGTCGCCGCCGTCGAGCCCGACGCGTCGGTCCCCGCCGAGCCCAAGCCGCGTCGTACGCGTGCCAAGAAGACGGTGGAGGCCGCCCCCGAGGCGACCGAGGCCGAGCCCAAGCCCCGCCGCACGCGCGCCCGCAAGGTCGCGGCGCCCGAGGCGTAAGCACCGCACTTCGGCCCGGCATCCCCACGGGGGTGCCGGGCCGAAGTGCGTCCGGGCCCGCGCCGTGCGGCCCGGCGCTCCAGCCCCCGCACACCCCCGTTACGCTCGGCATATGAGCAAGCCCCGCTCCCTGGTCCTGCCTTCGGGCACGCGCGCGTACCCGCTGAGAACGCCCCGTGGCAGCTTCGCCGTGCTCGACGCCGAGCCCGTCGGGCCCGCGCTCGGCACCGCACTGCTGCTGCCCGGCTTCACCGGGAGCAAGGAGGACTTCCTCGCGCTCCTGGAGCCGCTCGGCCGGGCCGGGTACCGGGCGGTGGCGGTCGACGGACGGGGCCAGCACGAGAGCCCCGGGCCGCGCGGCGCGGCCGGGTACACACCCCGCACCCTCGCCGAGGACGTGATCGCGCAGACGGCGGCGCTCGGCGACGGGCCCGTGCACCTGGTCGGCCACTCCTTCGGCGGTCTGGTGGCCCGCTCGGCCGTCCGCGTCGCCCCGCGGTCCTTCCGGTCGCTGACGCTGCTGGCGTCGGGGCCGGGCCATGTCGGTCCGGATCAGCGGGCCAAGATCCGGCTGCTGCGGGCGGCCCTGCCCGTGCTGCCCCCGGCGGCGGTGTGGGCGGCGACACGGTGGCTGGACAGCCGCGATCCCGCGTACGAGCCGGACACCCCGGACATCGCCGCGTTCCTGCGGCAGCGGTGGTTCAACACCCGGCCGGGCCAACTCATCGCCGCCGGGCGGCAGTTGAGGACGGAACCGGACCGGACCGAGAACATCGCCGCGCTGCCCCTGCCGCTGCACATCGCGTACGGGGACGAGGAGACCGTGTGGACCGTCGAGGAGCTGGCCGCACTGGCCCGCGACACCGACGCCCGCCACACGGTCATCGCGGGCGCGGGCCACTCCCCCAACGTCACGCATCCCGAGGAGCTGGCGGAGTCCCTGACGGACTTCTGGGCGACGGGGCGGATCGTCTGACGCGGCGGTTCGACTGCGGGCCGGTGGGGGCTGGTCGTGCCCACGCGGTGGAGCCGCAAGTGTCACAGCCCGGCGCCCCTCAGGTGGTCCGCCGCAGCCAGAGAACACAGCTCAGCCACAGGCTTTTGGGGGCGCGGGGAACGGCGCGACCAGCCACACGCAGCCCGCAGCCCGCAGCCGAATAACCGCACCCCCCGCGGAGCGCTCAGTACTGCGACTGCAAGTGCTGCCAGAACCCGTCCCGCAGCGCCCGCCGCAGATCCGCGTGCCCGCGCAGCGACCGCTGGAGCAGCCGTTCCGCCTCCACCAGGAGGTCCTGGTCGACCGGGCCGGGCAGATACGGGTGGCCCGGCAGCAGTTGCGCCAGGGCCGCCCTGCCCCGCTCGGAGAGCCAGGTCGCAGCGATCTGCGCGCCCACGAACCGCACGTCGTCCCGCGTCGGCGTCGGCCCGCTGTCCTCGTACATCGTCACCGGCCGCCGGGTGACGTACGGCTTGCAGAAGTCCAGGTCGAACGTGCGCTGGCTGTCGACCTCCCACAGCAGCGGCTCCGCCTGGTTGCGCCCCTCCGCCGCCTCGATGCCCCACAGGTGGACCCGGGCGCCGTACCCCTGCGCCGCCTCGACCGCCGAGACCAGGTCCTCGTCGCCGCCGATGAGCGCCGCGTCGCTGATGGCGCGGTGCCGGGCGAGGGACTCCAGGTCGGAGCGGATCAGCGAGTCGACGCCCTTCTGCTGGTTGTTGGCGTTGAGGTTGCCGAGGCGGACCTTCACGTCCGGCAGCTCGGCGATCGACTGCTGCTCGGAGGTGTGGATGCGCCGGCGCGCACCGTCGTACCAGTACACGCGGAGCAGCCGGCTGTCCGCGAAGATCGTGCGCGCCTTGTCGATGAAGGCCTCGATCAGCCCCTCGGCGTCGAGGTCGAAGGACCGGCGGTCCTCCGTCCCGGCGACCAGGAGGCCCGCCGCCGCGTACACATAGCCCGCGTCCACGAAGATCGCGTGCGTGGAAGGCGTCTTGGCCACCTCGGCCAGCATCCGCCGCAGCAGCTGGTTGGTGTGCTCCAGCTGCGCGCCGATGTCGGACGCGACGGATCTGCCCGGGTCGCGGGGGTTGCCCGGGTCGCTCGGGCCGTCGGGGATGCCTGGGATGTCGCCTGCTTTGCTCATTGCCCCCCATTCTCCGTGGCGTGACCGATCCCACACAACCGGTGCCTTACCTGCCAGTATTTAGCTCGTGCAAAAATTTCCTTAGCGTAGGGAATGTTTGCCAAGGGCAACCCGTTGAACAGATGTAACGGGCGGGCAACCGTCCGGACTCCGTGAGGGTGCAGGCTGAAGCCGCGCCACCCCGCACCAGTAGTTCTCCTTCAGGAGGATCAGACGAAGGGAGAAGCCATGCGCTTCGAAATCATGCGCCTCAACGACGTCAACGGCTCCGCCGTGGACAGGACCGTCGTGGACGCCGCCTCCGTCAACCGGATCGTGCAGCAGGCCGCCGCAATCGGCCAGCGCATCTACATCCGCCCGTTCGAAAGCTCGGCTTCGTAACGCGTAAGGGTCTTCTACGCGGCAAGCCGAAGCGCCCCCGCACCGATCGGTGCACGGGGGCGCTTTCTGCTGCGGCGGACGGGACCGGGCTCTGGCCCTGGGGCAGGTCAGGTGCTGTGGATCACCTGGGTGACGCCGTTGATGATCTGCTGCACCGCGAGCGCGGAGAGCATCATGCCCGCGAGCCGCGTCACCAGGACCACACCGCCGTCCTTGATCACCCGGATGATCAGCAGCGAGTACCGCATGACCAGCCAGAGCACGATGTGCATCGCGAGGATCGCGGCCCACACGGCGACCTGCCCGGAGAACGTGTCGTGGTTCTGGACCGCGAGGATCACCTGGACGATCGCGCCGGGCCCGGCCAGCAGCGGCATGCCGAGCGGCACCAGCGCCACGTTGACGTCCTTGGTCTGCTTCGGCTCCTCCATCTTGCCGGTGAGCAGGTCGAGCGCGATGAGCAGCAGCAGCAGACCACCCGCGATCATCAGCGCGGGAACGTCGATGTGCAGATACGCCAGGATCTGGTGGCCCACCAGACCGAACACGGTGATCACACCGAGGGCCACGGCCGCGGCCTGCCACGCCATCTTGCGCTGCACCTTGGCGGGGCGGCCGGAGGTGAGCGCGAGGAAGATCGGTGTGATCCCGGGGGGATCCATGATGACAAAAAGGGTGAGGAACAGGGAGCCGAAGACGGCAGCGTCGAACACGGGGTGCCTTGCAGGAAGAGGGGTGTACGGAGCAGAGGGGGACCCCGCCGGGCGGAGTCCTCTGGGGAGGGGCAGGGAAGGGGCCTCGGCGGCCCAGGCCTCAGCGGCCGGTTCCGCCCGCGCCCGGGACGGGGAACGCGCCCGTCGCACGGCGGGTGATCTCGCCGTAGATCTCGGGGTCGGTGGTGCACTCCCCGAGCCGCACGGCCTTGCGGCCGCCGTGGTAGTCGCTGGAGCCGGTGGTCAGCAGACCGAGCTCGGCGGCCAGTCCCCGCAGCCGCGCGCGCGTGGGCGCGTCGTGGTCCGTGTGGTCGACCTCGACGCCGTCGAGGCCGGCCGACGCGAGCTCGGCCATGACCGACTCGGGCACGACCCGGCCTCGCTTGAGGGCGAGCGGGTGCGCGAAGACGGTGACCCCGCCCGCGGCCTTGACCAGCCGGATCGCGTCGAACGGGTCGAGCTCGTGCTTGCCGGCGTACGCACGTCCGCCGTCCGCCAGCCACTCCGGTACGAACGCCTCCGACACCGAGCCGACGACGCCCAGCTCGACCATCGCCTCGGCGACATGCGGTCGGCCCACCGAGCCGTCGCCCGCGATCCGCGCCACCTGCTCCCAGGTGACCGGGACGCCCAGCTCCTGGAGCTTGGCGACCATCGCCCGGGCGCGCGGCACCCGGTCGTCGCGGACCAGCTCGCGCTCGCGCGCCAGCTCCGGCTCCTCGGGGTCGAAGAGGTACGCCAGCATGTGCAGCCCGATGCCGTCGACACGGCAGGAGAGCTCGGCGCCGGTCACCAGGGTCAGGCCCGCGGGGAGCGCGGCGGCCGCCTCGGCGTGGCCGCGGGTGGTGTCGTGGTCGGTGAGCGCGATGACGTCGAGACCGGCGGCGGCCGCGTTGCGGACCAGCTCGGCCGGGGTGTCCGTACCGTCGGAGGCCGTGGAGTGGGTGTGCAGATCGATGCGCACGCGTGACTCCAGGGCGTAGAACCGGCAGGGGGGACAATCAAGGATAGCTGCGCGTAGCCGCTGTCCCGCCCGTAACGGCTGTGGCGGTCACCGCACTCGGGGCGCCTCGCCCCGCGCCCCTCACGACAGGATCCGCGGCGACAGCGCCCCGCACGGCACCAGCTCGACCTCGGCGCCCGCGTCGCGCAGATCGGTGAGGACCAGCTCGTCGTAGAGCAGCAGACCCGACTGCTCGGGCCAGACGATCGCCCACAGCCACAGCCCGCGCGCCTCGCCCGCGAAGACCGCGCGGTCGTCGGGGGTGCCGGTCACGTGCCAGAGCGGGCTGGGGCGTCCGGCCGCGAGGACCTTGGTCTGCGGCGGCTTGTCGACGCTCATGTACGGGCCGGGGTCGGGGCCGTCGATGCCCGCGTACCGCGCGCCGAGGCCGACGCCCAGCTCCTCCGCGACGAGCAGCAGCTCACCGATGCCGCCCAGCGGGCCGGGGCCGGAGCAGGCCACGGCGGTCGCGCGCCCGCCGCTGCGGTCGTCGCCCGCGCACGCCACGCCCGTGAACAGCCAGCCGATCGGCAGCGGCCACGGCATCCAGACGGGCACCTTCGCCCGGTGCACCACGACGCCGAGCGCCTCGACGCTCGGGGGGACCACCGGCTGCAGCGGATGCACCGTCCCGTGCACATCGCACTGCCAGGAGTCGGCAAAGAGACCGGGCGCCCTGACCCGGCCTCCACACTTCGGGCAACTGGGTTCGCCCCTCATAAATGCCCACGGTCCTCCCCGTCCCGCGCCGCGTCAAGGACGATCACCCGTCCGGCGTGTGGGACGAGACGATCGCGCTCCTTGGGGGCGCGGGGCTGTGCCACACGCGGCTCCGCCGCGATGGGGGTCCCCCTTGTCCGAGCGAAGCCGAGAACGCGGGGGAGCGACCAGCCACGGACGGCCCGCGGCCGACCGGCCACAGCGGAACGCTTAGTCCAGCCGCACAGAGCCGCGCAGCGGATCCCGCAGGTCCGTCCCGTTCGCCAGCCAGCGCTCCTCCAGCTCCTGCGCCCCGCGCACCCGCTTCCAGGCGGCCTCGTTGGTCGTCATCGGCAGCAGTGGCAGGAAGCGGACCGGGTCCATCGGGTCGTCGAGCTCCAGGTCCTCGACGAGGCCGCCCGGCTCCGCGACCAGGACCGAACTGAACGGTGCCCCGGGCCACAGCGGTTCCCCGATGTCGAGCGAGGCGCCGGGGGCCACGATCACGCCCTCGACCTGCGGGGTGGAGGCGAGGACGGCGAGCGGCCGCAGCACCTGGTCGGTGTCGGCGAGCCCGGCCCGTACGGACAGGACCAGCTCGGCTCGCGGGCCCTTGACCGGGTCGGCGAGGGCGGCGGCCGGGTCGGTCATGGGCTGGGCCGACATGCCGAGCGTGGCGTAGCGGACGATGTCCCCGTCGGCGAAGCGCAGCACCTCGACGCGTTCCGTACCGAGGAAGGTCACCGCGGCGCGCGCGTCCGGTTCACCGAGGGCGGTGCGCAGCCTGGCCTCGACGAGAGCAAGAACATCAACCATGAGTTGAGCATAGAAGCCGTATCGAACGAGCAAAGTACGGACTTGACACTTGCGCCGACTGATAGTCTTGGCCGCTGTTCAGGGCAGCAGGAAGTCCCCCACGGGGGACCGGCCGGAGGAGGTGGGGCTGCGATGGATCGAAGTCGGCCTGGCAGTACCAACCGCTCTTCCGTGCGCCTTCGTTGTTCCCTGTGATCGAGACCTCCTTACCCGGACGCCTCACCGGGAAACCTCTGAGTCTCATGGCATTTCGCACGGCGGAAGAGCACATCGCCTCGCCCAGTCCGTTTCAGTAGCGAACGCCGTCACCGCACCCGCGGTGCCGCCCGCTTTGCGGACGTACGCAGATGTTGCAGTCGTCGCGTCACGTCCCCATTCCGGGCAGTGCCACGCCCGCCCGGCGGCCCCTCCGTGAAGGAGTCCTGCCATGTCCATGATTCGTGACCTGCGCGCCGCGGTCCGCCCCTCCCTGCGTCCGTCGCTGCGCAAGAGCACCGCCCCGTACAACTCGTACGACCCCACCCGCGACCCCTCCGCCAGCAGCGCGGTCGTCGACTGCGCGGTCTACCGCGACGGGCTGCGCACCCAGGCCGACTCATGCCTGTCGCCGCGCGAGGCGATGCGGCGCGTACGCGAGGACGGCGGGTTCGCCTGGATCGGGCTGCACGAGCCGACCGAGGCCGAATTCGCCGGTATCGCGGCCGAGTTCGGGCTGCATCCGCTGGCCGTGGAGGACGCGGTCCACGCCCACCAGCGGCCCAAGCTGGAGCGGTACGACGACACGCTCTTCACCGTCTTCAAGACCGTCCACTACGTGGAGCACGCCGAACTCACCGCGACCAGCGAGGTCGTGGAGACCGGCGAGGTCATGTGCTTCACCGGGCGGGACTTCGTGATCACCGTCCGGCACGGTGGCCAGGGTTCGCTGCGGGCGCTGCGCAAGCGCCTCCAGGACGACCCCGAGCTGCTCGCCAAGGGCCCCTCGGCCGTGCTGCACGCCATCGCGGACCAGGTGGTCGACGGATATCTGGCGGTCGTGGACGCGATGCAGGACGACATCGACGAGGTCGAGATCGACGTCTTCTCGGCGCCGTCCAAGGGCAGCCCGCGCGGTACGGACGCCGGGCGGATCTACCAACTCAAGCGCGAGGTCCTGGAGTTCAAGCGGGCGGTCTCGCCGCTGCTGCGGCCGATGCAGCTGCTCAGCGAGCGGCCCATGCGGCTGGTCGACCCGGACATCCAGAAGTACTTCCGGGATGTCGCCGACCACCTCGCGCGCGTGCAGGAGCACGTCGTCGGCTTCGACGAGCTCCTGAACTCGATCCTCCAGGCGAATCTGGCGCAGGCGTCGTTCGCGCAGAACGAGGACATGCGCAAGATCACCTCATGGGCGGCGATCATCGCCGTACCGACGATGGTGTGCGGGGTGTACGGCATGAACTTCGACCACATGCCGGAGCTGCACTGGAAGTACGGCTACCCGCTCGTGCTGGCCGCCATCGCCGGAAGCTGTCTCGTCATCCACCGCACGCTCAAGCGGAACGGTTGGCTCTGACGACGAGCGCGAGCCCGGCGAGGATCACCACCAGCGCGGGCCAGGCGAGCGCGGGCGGCTGCTGGCCCAGCCAGAGCGCCGCGATGAGGGCGGCGCCCGGCGTCTCCAGGAGGATCGCCGTGGACGTCACGGACGCCCCCAGGCCCCGCACCACCCGGTTGAGCAGGGAGTGGCCGAGCAGCTGGGCGGCGACGGTGAGCGCGGCCAGCTTGGCCCAGGTCACTCCCGAGTACGAGGTGAGGTCCGCGCCGCTCGCCAGACAGGCGGCGAGCAGCCCGGCGGCGGCCGTCCCGTAACAGAGGTACGTGTACGGGACCGTGTCCACCGTCCGCCGGACCTCGGCGCCGAGCAGCACGTACCCGGCGGCCGCGATGCCGCCGCCGAGCGCGAGCGCGTCACCGGCGAGGGCGCGCGGCGAGGTGGTCATGTCGACGCCGGTGAGCATCACCACGCCCGCGCAGGCGACCAGCGTCCCGGCCCACACCATGGCGGGCGGGCGGTGGCCGCGCAGGCGCAGCGCGATGGTGGTCCAGATCGGTGTGGTGGTGCACAGCGCGGTCGAGGACGCCACCGACGTCATCCGCAGGCTCGGCAGCCACAGCCCGAAGTGCAGCGCGAGCAGCGCCCCGGCGGCGACCGCGAGGCCCACCTCACGCCGGGTCAGCCCGCGCAGCTGCGCCCGGTACCTGACCGCGGCCAGCGGGGTGAGCGCCCCGACGGCCATGGCGTTCCGCCAGAACGCGATGGCCAGCGCGGGAGCCGTCGTCGCGGCGATGAGCGGCGCGGAGAGCGACACACTGGCGATGGCGACGGCGAGCAGCGCGAAGTCCACCCGGGGGACGGCCGGAGCGGTCGTCAGGGCCGGGGTGGCGGCGGGCACGGTGGTGGGCACGGCAAGAGCGTAAGGCGCTAAACATATTTACGGAACTGTCGGTCCATGCTGTGGACAACACCGCCTACCGCGTCCCGGCCGTCCCATAAAGTGGCCCCATGACACCTGCGCTGCTCGACCGGGCCCTCGTCGAGGAGGCCACCAAGAAGTCCGGGCTGATCTGGGTGCGGGGCACCGGGACCGCCGACCGCGCGCTGTGGCACGTCTGGCACGACGGCGCCGCCTATGTCGTGGGCGGCGGGCCGGGCGAACAGCCGCTGGAGGGCCTGGCCGACGGCACCGCCGCCGAGGTGACCGTCCGCAGCAAGGACAAGGGCGGCCGCCTGGTGACCTGGACGGCCGCGGTGAGCGAGGTCGCGCCGCACGGCGAGCTGTGGGAGACGGTGGCCGCCGAGCTGAAGGCCAAGCGGCTGAACGCACCGGACGGCGAGGCGGTGACGGGCCGCTGGGCGCGGGAGTGCCGGGTGCTGTGCCTGTCGCCGGCCGAGGTCCGCACCGCGATGCCCGATGGCTCGCTCGCGGCCCGGCCGGTGGAGACCTCGGCCACCACGCGGCGGCCGATGCCGGCGGCGCTGCCGAGGCTGCTGCTGAAGCGGAAGCGTCGCCGCTGAGCGGGCCGGACACGTTGTGGTGCGTCTGCGGGCCGTCGTGGGCTGGTCGCGCAGTTCCCCGCACCCCTGAGGCGTGCGTGCCCCACTACGTCTTGGGAAGCCGGCTCCCGTAGTCCACCGTCGCGTCCTTCGTCGGCGGCGCCAGGGCGAAGTCCTGGTTCCAGTCGCCCAGTTCGAGCACGCCCGCGCCGCCCGCGCGCTCGAAGCGCAGGGGGTACGGGGTGCCCTGGAGCGAGACGTCGAGCGTGCCGCCCTCGCCGTTCTTGCCCGCCTTGACGCGGATGGTGCCCACCTCGCCGACCTTGGACCGGTCGCCCTTGGAGAGCTCGCCCTGGAGCCCGAGCATGCCCTTCAGGAGCACGCTCTTGTCCGTGAAGCCGCGCAGCTCCTGGTACGAGGGGTCACCCGAGGGCACCTTGACGTACTTGTCGTCGAGCTTGCCCGCCGCCGCCGCGCTCCCCGAGTCGTCGGAGCGCTTGTCGTCCCGGTGCGACCAGAACCCGGCGTCGGCCTTCAGATAGAGCTCGTCGCCCACCCGCAGCAGCCCGAACGTGGTGCTCTTCGAGGTGACCGTGCCGGTGGCGCCGGTCCCCTTCAGCCGCATGTCGATCCTGTACGAGCCGCCCTTGCTGACCAGCGTGCCGCTGAGGTGCACCGCGTCGGCGCCGTCCGCAGCCGTGCGCGCCTTGCCCTCGATCTCGGTGGCGGAGAGCTTGCCGACACCGTTGGTGCCCTCGTCCGGGTCCGAGGAGCACGCCGTGACGGCCGTGGCGAGCCCCGCGCAGAGCGCGACGGGGAGCGCGGCCCGGCGGGCCCGTACGGACAGGGAGCGAGTGGTCACCGGCACACGGCCTTTCGTCGGAGCGCGCGAGGTGGAGGGCGCGAAGTCGGGGTCGGCAGACCGCACCCTACCCGGGCCGTCTACGCTGCCCGGCAGAGAGCCGTACGGACGCCCCTCAAAGGCGCACCGGATGGTCACCGGCTAGCCTGAATCAGATATTCAGCGCCATTTCAGGTCACGACACGGTCGGATCACGCCCAAGAGGAGGCGCTCAGCATGGCGGCAGGCGCCCCCCGGATCTTCGTTTCGCACCTCTCCGGCGTCGCCGTCTTCGACCCCAACGGCGACCAGGTGGGCCGGGTACGCGACCTGGTCGCCATACTCCGGGTCGGCCGCCGCCCGCCCCGGCTGCTCGGCGTCGTCGTCGAGGTGGCCGGCCGCCGACTGATCTTCCTGCCGATGACCCGGGTCACCGGCGTCGAGTCCGGCCAGGTCATCACCACCGGCGTCGTCAACCTGCGCCGCTTCGAACAGCGCCCCACCGAGCGGCTGGTCCTGGGCGAACTCCTGGACCGCCGGGTCACCCTCGTCGAGAGCGGCGAGGAGGTGACGGTCCTGGACGTGGCCGTTCAGCAGCTGCCCGCCCGCCGCGACTGGGAGATCGACAAGGTCTTCGTACGGCGCGGCAAGAGCGGCGCCCTGCGGCGCAAGGGCGAGACCCTGACGGTCGAGTGGTCCGCGGTCACCGGCTTCTCCCTGGAGGAGCACGGCCAGGGCGCCGAGAGCCTGCTCGCCACCTTCGAGCAGCTGCGCCCCGCCGACCTCGCCAACGTGCTGCACCACCTCTCCCCCAAGCGCCGCGGCGAAGTGGCCGCGGCCCTCGACGACGACCGGCTCGCGGACGTGATGGAGGAGCTGCCGGACGACGACCAGGTGGAGATCCTCGGCAAGCTGAAGGACGAGCGGGCCGCCGACGTCCTGGAGGCGATGGACCCGGACGACGCCGCCGACCTCCTCTCCGAGCTGCCCGAGGAGGACAAGGAGCGGCTGCTGACGCTGATGCAGCCGGACGACGCGGCGGACGTGCGCCGGCTGCTCAGTTACGAGGAGCGCACCGCGGGCGGTCTGATGACCACCGAGCCGATCGTGCTGCGTCCGGACGCCACGGTCGCGGACGCCCTCGCGCGCGTACGCCAGCAGGACCTCTCGCCCGCGCTCGCCGCGCAGGTGTACGTGTGCCGGCCGCCCGACGAGACGCCGACCGGCAAGTACCTGGGCACGGTGCACTTCCAGCGGCTGCTGCGGGACCCGCCGTTCACCCTGGTCTCCTCGATCGTGGACAACGACCTGCCGCCGCTGTCCCCGCAGACCCCGCTGCCCGCCGTGACCGCGTTCCTCGCCGCGTACAACATGGTCGCCGCACCCGTCGTCGACGACAGCGGCTCGCTGCTCGGCGCGGTCACCGTCGACGACGTCCTGGACCACCTGCTGCCCGAGGACTGGCGCGAGGCGGAGTTCCACGCCGCCGAGGGGGGCTCGCATGGCTGACCGCGCCGAGGAGCGCGAGCGCACGCGCGCGGCGGGGGCGAGCGCCGTGGCACGCGGCCCGCGCGGCCGCCTCGACCAGCCGCGCGCCCCGCGTCCACGCCTGCTGCCCGAGTACGACCCGGAGGCGTTCGGCCGCTTCTCCGAGAAGATCGCCCGCTTCCTGGGGACCGGGCGGTTCATCGTCTGGATGACCCTGGTCATCATCCTGTGGGTGGTCTGGAACATCTTCGCGCCGGCGTCGGTGCGCTTCGACGAGTACCCGTTCATCTTCCTGACCCTCGCCCTGTCCCTCCAGGCCTCGTACGCGGCCCCGCTGATCCTGCTCGCGCAGAACCGGCAGGACGACCGCGACCGGGTCAACCTGGAGCAGGACCGCAAGTCCAACGAGCGCTCCATCGCGGACACCGAGTACCTCACCCGGGAGATCGCCGCCCTGCGGATGGGCCTCGGCGAGGTCGCCACCCGCGACTGGATCCGCTCGGAACTTCAGGACATGATCAAGGAGATGGAGGACCGCCGGGTCGTATTCCCGCTGGAGGCTCCCCACAGAAGTGACGAATCCGACCGCCGTTAGGGCTTTCCGGGGGCGGGACCCGGCGCCGTACCATCTCCATATGGTTACGGATGACGCGGTGCGCGAGGCACTGGCGACAGTGAACGACCCAGAGATCCACCGACCGATCACTGAGCTCGGCATGGTCAAGACGGTCGAGATCGGGACGGACGGGGCGGTCGCGGTCACGGTGTACCTGACGGTCTCCGGCTGCCCGATGCGCGAGACGATCACGAAGAACGTGACCGAGGCGGTCGAGCGGGTCGAAGGCGTCACGCGCGTCGACGTCACGCTCGACGTGATGAGCGACGAGCAGCGCAAGGAGCTCGCGACGTCGCTGCGCGGCGGCACCGCCGAGCGCGAGGTGCCCTTCGCCAAGCCCGGCTCGCTGACCCGCGTCTACGCGGTGGCGTCCGGCAAGGGCGGCGTGGGCAAGTCCTCGGTGACGGTGAACCTCGCCGCGGCGATGGCGGCGGACGGGCTGAAGGTCGGTGTCGTCGACGCCGACATCTACGGGCACTCGGTGCCCCGCATGCTGGGCGTGGACGGCCGTCCCACCCAGGTCGAGAACATGATCATGCCGCCGTCGGCGAACGGTGTGAAGGTCATCTCCATCGGCATGTTCACCCCGGGCAACGCCCCGGTCGTATGGCGCGGCCCGATGCTCCACCGTGCCCTCCAGCAGTTCCTGGCCGACGTCTACTGGGGCGACCTGGACGTCCTCCTGCTCGACCTGCCGCCGGGCACCGGCGACATCGCGATCTCGGTGGCCCAGCTGGTCCCGAACGCGGAGATCCTGGTCGTCACGACCCCCCAGCAGGCGGCCGCCGAGGTGGCCGAGCGGGCGGGCTCGATCGCGGTCCAGACCCACCAGAAGATCGTCGGCGTCGTCGAGAACATGGCGGGCCTGCCCTGTCCGCACTGCGACGAGATGGTCGACGTGTTCGGCACGGGCGGCGGCGAGAAGGTCGCGGAGGGCCTGACCAGGACGACCGGCACGAACGTGCCGGTGCTCGGCTCGATCCCGATCGACGTCCGGCTGCGCGAGGGCGGCGACGACGGCAAGCCGGTCGTCCTCTCCGACCCCGACTCCCCGGCGGGCGCGGCGCTGCGAGCGATCGCGGGCAAGCTGGGCGGCCGCCAGCGGGGCCTGTCGGGCATGTCGCTGGGGATCACGCCGAGGAACAAGTTCTAGAGCAACTGATACGAGTAAGGGGCGCCCACAGTTGCTGGGCGCCCCTTACTCATGGCTGCGGCACGGCCGGCCAGGGGGCACGGGGCTGTGTCATTGTGCGGCCCCGCCGCGTGGGCGCGGGGCTGTGTCATTGTGCGGCCCCGCCGCGTGGGCACGGGGCTGTGTCATTGTGCGGCCCCGCCGCGTGGGCGCGACCAGCCCAGGACGGCCCGCAGACAAACCGCACCCCGCCCGAGAACGCTCACGCGTACGAGGTGATGTCCTTGACCACGGCGAAGCCAAGGCCGTACGCGCTCAGCCCTCGCCCATACGCCCCGAGATGCACCCCGCCTCCGGCGGCCCCCGCGGACCCGGCCAGGACCCAGCCGAACTCGGACTCCCGGTAGTGGAACGGCGTGGCGACCCCGTCGACCGGCAGCGACAGCGTCGTCCACTCCGGCCCGGCCAGATCGTCCGCCAGCTCCCACGCCGCCTCGGTCTGCTGGTCCAGCCAGTCGCCGCGCAGCACATGGTCCATCTGGGCGGGCCAGGTGAAGGCGAGCAGCCCGGACCCGGCCAGCCAGGCCGCGGAGGAGACCGAGGTGGCCTCCAGCACTCCCGTACCGTCGCCGCTGCGGCGCGTGGGGTTGGCGGGCACGCTCACGACCACCGCGAAGCGCTCGCGGGCGGCGGCGGAGCGGTCGGCCGCGTCGGGCCGTATCGACGGCTCGTCGCCGTGGCCGGTGGACCCGTGCTGCACGGTGCCGTCGGCCGCCGTGGCCACCTGCATCAGCCAGCGCGGCCCGCTGAAGGCCTCGTCCAGGCCGTACCAGGCGAACGGCGCCCGCAGATAGCCGTCGATCGCACGCCGGGCCGCCGGCACCCCTTCCGGTGTGGACGGGGTGTCCTCGGTGGACCCCTGTGCCGCTACCCGACTCGTCGTCTCCACTGCCCGGCCGCCTCCTCGATCCGTAGATGTCCGGAGCGGCCCGCCCCCCTCGGGCGTCCTGGTGCCGGACCTATGGAGGATAGCCACCTCGGTCCCGCCCACCGGGAATGACGGTGCGGACGTGGCTCAGATTGACGTCCTGTACGAAACCCAGGGGGCTGTGTCAGGTCGCGTCGGCGTCGTACGGGGGGCGCTCGCCGGGGTCGAGCTTCTCGCGCTTCCTGAGGAGGTCGGGCGTACCCGGCACACCCGCGGCCGAGCCGTTGGCGGCCGTCGTCGGCGCGCCGGACCCGGTGGGCGTGCTCTCGCGGCCGTGCACCGCGTCCGCGACCTCTTCCATGTCCTTGCGCAGGTCGAAGCTGTTGCGGATCTCCTTGAGACCCAGGTCGTCGTTGTCCATGAGCTGCTTGCGTACGAACGTCTTCGGGTTCAGGTCCTCGAACTCGAAGTCCTTGAACTCCGGGCCGAGTTCGGCACGGATATCCGCCTTGGCGGTCTCCGAGAAGCTGCGGATCTTGCGGATGAACCCCGACACGTCCTGGATCAGCTTGGGCAGCTTGTCCGGGCCGAAGACGAGCACAGCGAGGACCACGAGGGTGACGAGCTCCATGGGCCCTATGTCGTTGAACACCTAGCTGCTCCTCGTGGCTCTGCTCCCGGGTCCAGTCATGGACCGCTCCACGGTACCCGCCGAAACTGTCGAAACGGTACCTACCCGGTGACCTTTGGCCGCCGCTTGCCCCCCTGGTGACCGATAGGTGACCAGAGGGGCGAACCGTGGCGGGTCGTGGCGGGCGGCCGAGGGAAACGCCAGGAATACGTCAGGAGCAGGGCAGGGGCAGGGCAGGGGCAGGTCAGGACGTTGCGGAACCGAGCGTGAGGGTCAGCCGCTGCTCCCCGCCGCCGCGCTTGAGCGTCAGCTCCAGGCGGTCGCCGGGGCGGTGCGAGCGGATCTTGACGATCAGCTCCTCGGCGCTGTGCACCCGCTGGCCGTCGACCTTGGTGATCACGTCCTCGGGCCTGATGCCCGCGGTGGCGCCGGGACCGCCGGGGGTCACGGACGGCTTGCCGTCGGCGGCCTTGGCGCCGACCCGGGCGCCGTCGCCGGTGAACTTCATGTCGAGGGTCACCCCGATCACCGGGTGGGTGGCCCTGCCGGTGTTGATCAGCTCCTCGGCGACCCGCTTGCCCTGGTTGACCGGGATCGCGAAGCCCAGGCCGATGGAACCGCCCTGGCCGCCGCCGTCGCTCTTGCCCGCGGCGCGGATCGCGCTGTTGATGCCGACGACGTGGGCGTGCGAGTCGAGCAGGGGGCCGCCCGAGTTGCCCGGGTTTATCGGGGCGTCGGTCTGGAGCGCGTCGACATAGCTGACGTCGCTGCCGTCGCCCTTCTCGCCGCCCGCCGTGATCGGGCGCTCCTTGGCGCTGATGATGCCCGAGGTGACGGTGTTGGAGAGGTCGAAGGGGGCGCCGATGGCCACCACCGGGTCACCGACCTGGACGTTGTCGGAGTTGCCGAGCGGCAGCGGCTTCAGCCCGGAGACGCCGGTGACGCGGACCACGGCGAGGTCGTACCCGGAGTCGCGGCCGACCACCGTGGCACGGGCGGTCTCGCCGCCGCTGAACGTCACGCTGATGTCGCCGGACGAGCCCGCGGGCTCCACGACGTGGTTGTTGGTGAGGATGTGCCCGGAGTTGTCCAGCACGAAGCCGGTGCCGGTGCCGGACTCGCTCTCCCCGCTGACGTGCAGGGTGACCACGCCCGGCAGGGCGCTCGCGGCGATCCCGGCGACGCTGTCGGGCGCGCGTCCGGTGGGCCCCTTCCCGGCCTGCGGCAGATCCACCTGCGTGGCGCCGGTGCGCTCGATGTACGCGCCGACCCCGCCGCCGATGCCGCCCGCGACCAGCGCGAGGACGACGGCCCCGAGGACGAGCGCCCCGCGCCGCGGCTTCCGCCTCTCCGGCACCCCGGCCGTGCTCAGCGGCTGCCCGGCCGCACCCCAGGGGTCGTACTGCACCCACTGGGACGAGGGCGGCACCGGCCGCACGCTTTCCGGTACGGGGTACGGGACCGGGGCCTCCGGTGCCGGGTACGGGACCGGGGCCTCCGGTGCCGGGTACGGGACCGGGGCCTCCGGTGCCGGGTAGGCCCCCTGGGCCGGGACCGCCCCTGCGACCGGCGCGGGCCGCTGCACGGGCGGCGCGGGCGCCCACGGCCCCGGCCCGCCGTACGGCGGCGTCCCGTACGGATCAGGAGCGTGCAACGGCTGCCGAGGCGGCAGGGGGCCCTCGGGCCGGGCGGGGTCGTGGACCGACTCGCCGGCCGGCGCGGGCTCTTGGGCGTGCTCTTGCGCGGGCTCGTCGGCCGGCGCGGGCGGCGCGAGCCGATACGCGGACTCGTCCTCGACGGGCTCCCCGGGAGCGAGCGAGTACGGCGCCTCCCCGTCGCCGGAACCTTCCGGCCCGCCGGGAACCGCTACGTCCTGCGCACCCGGCGCCACCGGCACACCCGGAACCACCGCATCCCCGACCACCGGCGCACCCGGGGCCGAAGCCGCAGGTGCCTCCGGCGGAGCCAAGTCGTACGTCTCCTCGGCCGTGGAGCCGTCCCCGCGCGGGGTGGGACGGCTCCACCATCTCGCCTTGGGCCCGGTGGGTTTTCCGTCGTTCATGCTCTCCCCGCAACTGTCCTGCGTGCCCCAGGGGCACCCCTCCCAGGGATTCAACCAGGTTTGCCGGGAGGGAGGAGCGCAGGGCACGGTCAGTGCCGGGGAGCCGCCAGATGCGTCGGCGGAGCGGACGGGGTGGCGCCGGAGAGCGCGGACAGCGGTGAGACCGGCCGCACCGCCAGGGTGGCGACCGCCGGACGTATCAGCGGAGGCAAGGACGAACCGCTCAGCAGAGCGGCACGGAACGGATTGCCGAACTGCTGCGGGGACGGCTGGGACGGGACTCCGTTCAAGCCGGCCAGACCCATCGCGACAGGCGCCGTGGACTCCGGGGCCACCGGTGCGCTCGCCGCGCCGCCGCGTCTGCGCTGCGACTCCGCGGACAGGGGTGTCCCCGAGGACGGACCGGCCGACGGACGCTGGTCCCGCAGCGGCGTGACATTGCTGCCCGCCCCCTCGCCCCGGGCCGACGTCTCCGCCCCCGAGTCCGACGGGACCGCGCCGCCGAGCGCGATCGCCGCGAGGGAGACGGCGCTGGCGGCGGCGAAGGCGATCCTGCGCCCGCGCCACGGCGAGCCGGAACGCTCCTCGGGACGGGCCGCTTCGTGGATCCGGAAGCCCCGTCCGGGCAGCCCGCCGCCGAGGACGGCCGCATGGGCTCTGCCGGGCACATAGCCGAAGCCCCCGACCGGGTCGCGCGGATCGCTCAGGACCCCGGGCGAGAAGACCCCGTCGGCAAGGCGCCCCCCGCCGAATGGTCCCCGACCGTCGTCGTCACCTCCGGGTGCCCCGGGCAGCCCCTGGAGCCGGGCCAGCAGGCCCTCGGAGGGGGCGGGCGGTGCCGTCTGCGCGAAGACGCTCTTGACGCGGCGCTGCGCGTCGGCCTCGGCCTTGCACTTGGGACAGGTGGCCAGATGCGACAGGACACGCTCGCGCGCGTCATGGCTGAGCTCGCCGTCGACCAGGGCGGCGAGACGGTCCCCCAGATGCTGCTCTGCGGGAGTGGGACTGATGCCGGTCACGCGGTCCCCTCTCCGACCGCCCCCGGGGCGCCGTGCGCCACCCCCGCGAGGGCACGCTGCTGCTCGGCGCGAGCCTCGGGTGAACGGTGCTGGAGGGCCTTGCGCAGATGCGAGCGGCCGCGGTGGATCCGGCTGCGCACGGTGCCCAGCTTCACACCGAGGGTGGCGGCGATCTCCTCGTACGACAGTCCTTCGATGTCGCAGAGCACTACGGCGGCGCGGAACTCGGGCGCGAGGGTGTCCAGCGCCTGCTGGACGTCGGCGTCGAAGTGCGCGTCGTTGAAGACCTGCTGGGGGGACGGGTCGCGGCTGGGGAGTCGCTCGGCCGCGTCGTCGCCCAGGGCGTCGAAGCGGATGCGCTGGCGGCGGCGGACCATGTCCAGGAAGAGGTTGGTGGTGATCCGGTGCAGCCAGCCCTCGAACGTGCCCGGCGTGTAGGTCGACAGCGAGCGGAAGACGCGGACGAAGACTTCTTGGGTGAGGTCCTCGGCGTCGTGCTGGTTGCCCGTCAGGCGGTAGGCGAGGCGGTAGACGCGGCCGCTGTGCGTGCTGACGATCTCCTCCCAGCTGGGAGGGGTCCACGCCGGGGAATCCGCGTCGGCGAAGGTCGCGGTGGCTGCGGAGGGTGCGCCGGCGGTGGGGGTCCCTCCCATGCCATGGAGGCTATGGGGGCTGTCAGCGGTGTAGGTCACGGATTTCGGCTCACCTGCCGACCTGAGAAAGCGCCGGAGCACTCCTCCCCGATCCACAGGCGCAGCCGCACCTCCCCTGTCGGCTCTGGTGGTGTCCAGCGGAGCCCCTACCATAGCCACCTCGCCCGTTAGCTCCGGATAAGAATCTTTACGCGCATTTGGGACTGGCTTCGTGCCCCTCGAACCGCGCTGCTTCCCGGACCGCTCGGGGACCGGGATTCCGTACTCGTCCATGTCTCCCCCCGCCCTTCATAACGCCCGGTCCCATCTGCGGGTTCCCGGGTGCAGCGGATACAGTCACCCGTGCGCGCCAACTACGGGGACAGGAGAGGGCCATTACCGCCAACCGGCAGACGAGCTGGGCGTTCGCCGACGCCTTTGTCGCCGAGGACGACGCGCTGCGCTGGGCCCGCGAGCGGTCCCGGGAGGCAGGGCTGCGTTCGGTGTCCCCGGGAACCGGCGCCGCGCTGCGCCTGCTCGCTGCCACCGCCGACGCGAAGGCGGTCGCCGAGATCGGCACCGGAACCGGCGTCTCCGGGATCTATCTGCTGCAGGGGCTGCGGCCGGACGGCGTGCTGACCACCGTCGACCCCGAGGCGGACCGCCAGCAGTTCGCCAAGCAGGCGTTCCGCGCGGCGGGCTTCGCCGGGAACCGGGCGCGTTTCATCCCCGGGCGCGCCCTGGACGTACTGCCGCGGCTGGCCGACGGCGGATACGACCTGGTGTTCTGCGACGGCGACCGGACGGAGTCCCTGGACTACCTCGCCGAATCGTTGCGCCTGCTGCGGCCCGGCGGAATCGTCTGCTTCGAAGGGGTCTTCGCCGACGGCCGTACGGTCGACTCCGGCGTCCAGCCCGCCGAGGTGCTGCGGCTGCGCGACCTGCTGCGGACCGTACGCGAGAGCCAGGAGCTCGTCGGGTCGCTGCTGCCGGTGGGCGACGGGCTGCTCTGCGCCGTGAAGCGGGCGTGACCCCTCACCGAGGGCGCCCGCCGAGATTCCCTTCCGGCCGCGTGCGCGGGTCCGCAGACGCGGGTCCGCAGACGCGGGTCCGGAAACTACTCCGCCCCGGGCCGGTACGTGAGTACCGGCCCGGGGCGGAGGCAGATTGGGGGTCAAGCCCGCTGAATCAGCCGACGACCTTCTTAAGAGCGTCACCGAGCGCCTCGGCCTCGTCCGGGGTCAGCTCGACCACAAGCCGTCCACCGCCTTCGAGCGGAACGCGCATGACGATGCCCCGCCCCTCCTTGGTCACCTCGAGCGGGCCGTCGCCCGTCCGCGGCTTCATGGCCGCCATGCTGTTTCCCCTTCCTGAAACCAGCTCATCGCAGCCGGCGGCCCCTGACAGGCACCGTGTTACCGGCATCGAACACATTGCTTCCAGGTCATTATCCCGCATCGCAGGACCCGATGACCAACATCGGTCGGCATCGCTTGCGCAACGCGCTCTATCAAAACCACCCAATTCGGCGATCCGCCTGCGATACTTCGCCACCCTCGGTCCGGGTCGTGGCCGGGAATGTTTGACGCAGGTCACATGTGCGGCGCCGATGATCTCCGCCATGCTGGGCGGACACGACACCGCAACGGAGGGGATCCATCCCAATGGCCGACACCGTGCTCTACGAGGTGACCGACGGGCTCGCGACGATCACGCTCAACCGTCCCGACGCCATGAACGCCATGAACACCGAGGCCAAGGTCGCCCTGCGGGACGCGGCGCGGGCCGCCGCCGCGGACCCCGCGGTACGGGCGGTCCTGCTCACGGCGACGGGCCGGGCGTTCTGCGTGGGCCAGGACCTCAAGGAGCACGTGAGCCTGCTCGCGGCGGACCGCGAGGCGGGCACCGGCTCCACCATGAGCACGGTCCGCGAGCACTACAACCCGATCGTGAAGGCCCTCACCGAGATGCCCAAGCCGGTGGTGGCCGGGGTGAACGGGGTCGCGGCGGGCGCGGGCTTCGGCTTCGCGCTGGCGGCCGACTACCGGGTGGTGGCGGACACGGCCGCCTTCAACACGTCGTTCGCGGGGGTCGCGCTGACCGCCGACTCGGGCGTCTCCTGGACGCTCCCCCGCCTGATCGGCCACTCGCGCGCCACCGACCTGCTGCTCTTCCCGCGCTCCGTCCCCGCGCAGGAGGCGTACGAGCTCGGCATCGTCAACAAACTGGTCCCGGCCGCCGAGCTGGCGGCCGAGGCGGCCGCCGTGGCGCGCGCGCTGGCCGACGGCCCCACGCTCGCGTACGCGGCCCTCAAGAAGTCCCTGGCGTACGGGGCCGGGCACTCGCTCTCCGAGTCGCTGGAGAAGGAGGACGAGCTCCAGACCCTGGCGGGGGCGTCCGAGGACCACGGGATCGCGGTGGCGGCGTTCCTGGCCAAGGAGAAGCCGAAATATGTGGGGCGCTGAGCCATTCGGGGGGCCACAGCCCCGTACCCCTTAAGGGGTACGGCCGCTCCGGGCCACACAGTCCGTCAGGTGGTCGTCCACCAGACCGCACGCCTGCATCAGGGCGTACGCCGTCGTGGGGCCGATGAAGCGGAGGCCGCGCTTCTTGAGGGCCTTGGAGAGCGCCGTCGACTCGTCGGTGACCGGGGGGACGTCCGCCAGGGTGCGGGGAGCCGGGCGGGAGGCGGGGTCCGGGGCGTACGACCAGATGAGCTCGTCCAGCTCGCCGGGGGACCAGTCGGCCAGTACGCGCGCGTTGGAGAGGGTCGCCTCGATCTTGGCGCGGTTGCGGATGATCGATTCGTCGGTCAGCAGCCGCGCCGCGTCCTCGTCCGTGAAGGCGGCCACCTTGGCGATCCGGAAGTCCGCGAAGGCACTGCGGAACCCCTCCCTGCGGCGCAGGATGGTGATCCAGGAGAGGCCCGACTGGAAGGCCTCCAGGCACAGCCGTTCGTAGAGGGCGTCGTCGCCGTGGACCGGGCGGCCCCACTCGGTGTCGTGGTACGCCACGTAGTCCGCGGTGGACAGCCCCCACGGGCAGCGCAGCCGGCCGTCCGGGCCGGGGATGGCGGTGCTCACTTGCGGGGCTCCTCGTCGCGGGGGGCGTGGGCGGCGCTGAGCGCCTCCTGCAGATCGGTGATCCGGCCGTCGCGCTCGGCGAGCTCCGCGGCGAGGCGGCTCAGCACGTCGTCGACGTCGGCCATCCGGTAGCCGCGCGCGGCCACCGGAAGCCGCAGCGCGTCGATGTCCGCGCGCTCGACGGGGCGGCCCGCGGGCAGCGGGTCGGTGAGCCGCTCGGGGCCCGTCTCGGGCAGTACGGCATCGTCGCCGCCGCCCACCACGGCCAGCGTGACCGCGGCGACCACCACGACCATGGCGATCAGCAAGAACCAGAACACGCGCGAAGCCTCTCCCCGGCAGCCGGAAACCGTCGGGTCCGATCGTGCCATGCGGAGCTGGGAGTTAGGGTCTGTCGGTCGGCACAGGCCGGACCCGCCGGACACGGAACCTGAGGTCACGGGCGTCTTACCCGAGGAGGAAACAGCGGATGCTGCGGCTGGGAAGGCGCGAGTTCGACGCGCACGAGCCGGTGATCATGGCGATCGTCAACCGGACCCCGGACTCCTTCTACGACCAGGGTGCGACGTTCCGGGACGAGCCCGCGCTGGCCCGCGTGGAGCAGGCGGTGTCAGAGGGGGCTGCCATCATCGACATCGGCGGGGTCAAGGCGGGCCCCGGCGAGGAGGTGACGGCCGAGGAGGAGGCGCGGCGCACGGTCGGCTTCGTGGCCGAGGTGCGGCGGCGGCATCCGGACGTGGTGATCAGCGTCGACACCTGGCGCCACGACGTCGGGGAGGCGGTCTGCGAGGCGGGCGCGGACGTGCTGAACGACGCGTGGGGCGGGGTCGACCCGAAGCTGGCGGAGGTCGCGGCGCGGTACGGGGCGGGGCTGGTGTGCACACACGCGGGCGGCGTGGAACCGCGCACCCGGCCGCACCGGATCGCGTACGAGGACGTGATGGAGGACATTCTCCGGGTCACGGTGGGGCTCGCCGAGCGGGCGGTCGCGCTCGGGGTGCGGCGGGACGGGGTCATGATCGATCCCGGTCATGACTTCGGCAAGAACACCCGCCACAGTCTGGAGGCGACCCGGCGGCTCGGCGAGATGACTGCGACGGGGTGGCCGGTCCTGGTCTCCCTGTCCAACAAGGACTTCGTCGGGGAGACGCTGGACCGGCCGGTCAAGGAGCGGGTGATCGGGACGCTGGCGACGACGGCGGTGTCGGCGTGGCTGGGGGCGCGGGTGTACCGGGTGCACGAAGTCGCCGAGACCCGTCAGGTGCTGGACATGGTGGCGTCCATCGCGGGGCACCGTCCGCCTGCCGTTGCCCGGCGCGGGCTGGCGTAGCGGGGGCTCCGCCCTCCGGCCCTTCGCTTTCGGCCGCGGGCCGGTGGGGGGCTGGTCGCGCCCACGCGGCGAAGCCGCACGATGTCACAGCCCCGCGCCCCTTATCAGCCCGGAGTTCGCCTGCGGGCCGTGGTGGGTTGCTCGCGCCGTTCCCCGCGCCCCTGAGAATGCCGCGGCGCGGCAATCCCCTGGG